>JAHBVV010000016.1 GCA_019637335.1 Candidatus Hydrogenedentota bacterium
CACCCTCACCCTCACCCTCACCCTCACCCTCACCCTCACCCTCACCCTCACCCTCACCCTCGCCCTCACCCTCCGCAGCGTCGGTTACGGTGATGAGCCGCACGCTTCGGGTATGGGCGACCGCGCCCTCGGGTGTGGCAATCGTCAATTGAACGGTGTAGGCCCCCCGGTGCGCATAGGTGTGCGACGGATGTTGTTCGTTCGACACGGCTCCGTCGCCGAAGGACCAGAACCAGGTGGAGATGGCGGCATCCGCGGCGGAGGAACGGTCCGTGAAGCGCACCGCGAGCGGCGCGGATCCCGACGTTGGCGCGGCGTCAAAGGCGACCCATAGCCCACCCTCGCCTTCACCTTCACCTTCACCCTCGCCTTCACCTTCACCTTCACCTTCACCTTCACCTTCACCTTCACCTTCACCTTCACCTTCACCTTCACCTTCGCCTTCGCCTTCGCCCTCGCCCTCGCCCTCGCCCTCGCCTTCGCCTTCGCCTTCACCCTCACCTTCACCCTCACCTTCACCTTCACCTTCACCTTCACCTTCACCTTCACCTTCACCTTCACCTTCACCTTCACCTTCACCTTCACCTTCACCTTCACCTTCACCTTCACCTTCACCTTCACCTTCACCTTCACCTTCACCTTCACCTTCACCTTCACCTTCGCCTTCGCCTTCGCCTTCGCCCTCACCCTCACCCTCACCCTCACCCTCACCTTCACCTTCGCCTTCACCTTCGCCCTCGCCTTCACCCTCACCCTCACCCTCACCCTCACCCTCACCCTCACCCTCACCCTCACCCTCACCCTCACCTTCGCCTTCGCCTTCACCCTCGCCTTCACCTTCCGCCGCGGCAGGCGGAGCCGCGAGCACGAAAACTCCCGGGGTGTTGCTTCGGAACGTGACGGTTCGGCTTGTCGGATCATGAACCACCGACGCGATGTCGTCCTGGGTGAATCCGGTCCCTTCGACATGGCGGAACGGCGTCAATTGCGCCACCTCAAGCCCGTCCACTTCGTCGATCGTGTAGGCCAGGGTGAATTCCGCGGGCGCTACCTGCGCAAGGGAGAAATCCGATTCGGAACTGAAAAACTGGACAACGCGTGAGGCCTTCAGGAGGCCCGGGATCGCGTCTCCGGGGTCGTCAACGGCATTTATGTCCACGATGCAGTTAAACGCGCGGTCTCCGGTGCGGGTCCCGGCGCTGTAGAGCGTGAAGCGATCGCCCGCGGCGTTGCCGGCCGTTCCGAGCCAGGCGCCCGGCGTGTTGTCACCCTCTTCGCGCGGGAATTCCAGCGGCAGGACCGTGCTCTCGGGGCGCTCGGGGTCGGTGTTGGAGACCCGGATCTCGTAATCGTCCAGGATGCCGTCGCCATCCGTATCGATGTCGGGCGCGACATCGGCCACGGCGTCGATCTCCGGCGTCATGTAACCCAGTGGACCGTTCAGGAAGTCGATGAACGCGGAAATGCGGATAAAATGAAAGCGTTGCAGACCGGCGGGCTGGCCGCTGGCGTCAACGGCCCAGGCGATGTCGATGGCGTCGCCGCCGCCGCTGCCCGGGGTCAGCCCGGTGCGGAATGGGTCATCGGGCCGGACGTAGTTGTCCAGGTACTCCTGCTGCGTGGGCGACAGATCGAGGTAGCCCCAGTCGTATTCCGTGCCGTCGGCGTTGGGGTTGATCACGAATCCCGCCATCGGCGGCGTGGGGTTTTCGATGCCGTCGGGAAGAATATTTGCGCCCAGCATGCGGCTGCCCGGGATCACGTACCAGGGATCGTCGGGTATGCCGTTTCCGTTGACGTCCTCGCTGATTTCGATGAGGCCCGGTTCCGAAAACTTCCGCAGCGGATCGCCCCCGACCCAGTAGGCGTTGCCGTAGACGATGAAATCCAAGCCCATCGGGTTATTCGGGTCGTCTTCGACGGGGGTGTCGAAGGCGAGCACGATGTAACTGCCCGGCGTTCCGATGGAGTGGAGGCTGCCGTTGTTCGCGGCGAAGGTTCCGCCTCCGGTGGGTTTTCCGATGGCCTTTTCCGGCGTGTTGAAGCCTGGGTTTGGATTGATCGCGAGCACGTCGGCGACACGGTCCGCCCACGGATCATCGGCGCGCGCGGCCAGGGCCAGCGCGCAACAAATGGCGGATAGAAACCAGACCACCCGGGCCAGGCGGCCCGCGGCTATGTGGCCATGCTTCGGCATGGGCAACCCCTCGGTTAAACGCAGTAAAGGGGGCCATGCCTGGGGGGAGGAGGGGTGAATACGGCAACTCGCCGGGGCGCTTGAAACGCCCGCCATGCGCCGGCCCATCCCTCGGGGCCCCCGGGTGTATGGCGCACCCGTGGATTACTCGGCTGGCAGGTCTTCGGACTTTCAGGCGACCCCGATCCGTCGGGATTTCCTACCGGGCGCTGCTTCCCAACCCTGTATCGCCAGGATCAGTGCATTTCTTCCGGGCTCTTACGAACCCTTTGCGCCTTTCGTTCCTGATTACCGCTGCGGGGCAGTTCCGGACTTACACCGGATTCCCTCTTAGCGCACGAACGCGCGACCGCGTCCGTGAGAACCAGCACGCTCAGAATACTGCAAGCGGGCGCCGGGTGTCAATGACGGGTGAAGGGTGAAGGTGCGGCACGTCCGCCGCAGGCGGAAAGGGTGATGGGCGAAGATTAGGGTGAACTTCTGATACTACCGATTGGTGAACACGTGCAGTTGCCGATTCCCATTAACGCGTTGTAACCCGCAACAAATTCTATGGTACGGGCTTTCAGCCCTGGCCATTCTTGTTCGCCATTTGCCTGGGCCGTTGGCCCAGGCTGGTATGGGTGGCGCCTTTGGCGCCAAAGATGGTCCTGGTTTCTTTCAGGGCCGAAGGTCCGATCCATACCAGCATGGGGCAACGCCCCATGAATCGAGGCGCCAAACTTATCAAGGGCTGAAAGCCCGCATCATCGATCGGCCAATCGATTCATCGGTAATATCAGAGCTTCACCCGAAGATTAGATCGCGTTTTCTCGTGGCGCTGTTCCGCGGAGCGGAACGGAATGCATTCCCACGGGGGACCGTGGGAACGAGTTCCGGGGGTGAGGCACGTCCGCCGCAGGCGGAAAGGGTGAAGTGGCGGGGTGTCGCTGGTATTATCGGGGTTCGCGGATGGGCCGTGGGAGAGCGGACGATGATGGCATTTCTGGCGTTGACGCCGGTGTTGGCCGTGGCGATATTGCTGGTGGGGCTTCGGTGGCCGGCGAGCCGCGCGATGCCGGTGTGCTATATCGTGGCGGCGGGGCTCGCCGTGTGGGCGTGGGGCGTGCCGGGCGCACAGGTGGCCGCGGCGACCATCAACGGGGTGATTATCGCGCTGAGCCTGGTGTTCATCATCTTTGGCGCGATCCTGTTGCTCAACACGCTGCACGAAAGCGGCGGATTGCAGGTCATCCGATCCGGCTTCACGGGGGTGACGCCGGATGCGCGGATCCAGGTGATCATCGTGGCGTGGCTCTTCGGATCCTTCATCGAAGGCGCGGCGGGCTTTGGCACGCCGGCGGCGGTCGCGGTGCCGCTGATGGTCGGGCTGGGATTTCCGGCCATGGCGGCGGTGGTCGCCGGGATGATCATCCAGAGCACGCCGGTGTCATTCGGGGCGGCGGGCACCCCGATTCTGGTGGGGATCCGCAAGGGCCTCGAGAACAACGAGGCGGTGAACGGGTATATCGCGCAGCAGCAACTTGGCGACATTGACCTGCTGCTCTCGCACATTGGCGTTCGCGTGGCCCTGCTGCATGGCGCCGCGGGCGCGCTCGTTCCGCTGATTGTGGTGGTCTTCATGACGCGTTTTTTCGGGCCAAACCGCAGCGTCCGCGAGGGGCTCGCGGTGTGGCGATTCGCCGTCTTCGCGGCCTTCGCCATGACGGTTCCGTACATGCTGGTGGCCGTGTTCTTCGGCCCTGAGTTCCCCACCATTACGGGCGGCCTGGTCGGGCTCGCGGTGGTGGTGACGGCGGCGCGGAAGGGCTTTCTCATGCCGGATCGAAGCCAGCCCTGGACCTTCGGCCCCGCATCAAACTGGGATCTCGCATGGACGGGCGCGCTGCATGTGGAGGCCCGGCCCGATGCCGGCGCGGGGATGACCGCGTTGCGCGCCTGGTCGCCCTACATCCTCGTGGGTGCGCTGTTGTTTGCCACGCGGCTGAAGTTTCTGCCATTAGGCGCGTGGTTGCGGGCGTGGACCATCGAGTATCCCGAAATCCTCGGCACAAACATCACCGCGTCCGTGCAGCCGCTGTACCTGCCCGGCACGGTGTTCGTCGCCGTGTCGCTGATTACCTTCGCGCTGCATCGCATGGACCGCGAATCCTACCGGCGCGCGTGGGCCGCGTCGCTGCGCACCACGCGCGCGGCGTCCGTGGCGCTGATTTTCACCGTGCCGATGGTGCAGGTGTTCATTCACTCCGGCGGCGGGAGCGGCGGTCTCGATGCGATGCCGATGGTGCTCGCGTCGGCGGTCGCGGGCGTCGCGGGGCAGGCGTGGCCGCTCTGCGCGCCGCTCATTGGGGGGATGGGGGCCTTTATCGCGGGGAGCAACACCGTGTCGAACATGATGTTCAGCCTGTTTCAATTCGACGTGGGGCAGCGCATCGGGGCGGACCCCGCGTGGGTGGTGGCGCTGCAGGCGGTCGGCGGCGCGGCGGGGAATATGGTCTGCGTGCACAATGTCGTGGCCGCCTCGGCCGTAGCCGGGCTATTCGGGAAGGAGGGGGTCATCCTGCGTAAGACGGCGCTCCCCTTCGCGTATTACGCGCTGGTCACCGGGCTGATCGGCCTCGTGGTGTATGCCCTGGCTTCTTGAGTCGCGAGGCCGCGGTCAGAGCACTTCGTTCTGCCAGATTTGCTCCAGCGGCTGGCGCTTGCGGATGAGACGGAACGCGCCCGGGCCCTCGCGCAGCAATTCCGCGCATTCGGGGAACGAATTGTAGTTTCGAGACGCCATGCTGGCGCAGTAGGCGCCCGCGCCCTCGATCACCAGGAAGTCGCCGGGGCGCGCTTCGGTCAGTTCGCGCTCCAGCAGCCCCTCGGGATTGCCCGGCTCGGGCGTGAGGATGTCGCCGCTCTCGCAGCAGTGCCCCGCGACCAGGTACGTGCCGTGTCCCCGGGATTCGTTCGCTGCGGGAACCACCACGATGGGGTGCTGCGCGCCGTACATCGCGGGCCGGACGATCTCCGTCATCCCCGCGTCGATCTTCAAGAACGTGTGGCCGTCCTCGCCCGTGTCGACGACATCCGCCACCGAACACACCAGCGCGCCGGCGTTGGCGACCAGGAAGGTTCCCGGCTCCACCTCCAGGTGCAGCTTGCGCCCGTGCTGGCTCGCGAAGGCCACGAAGTCCTGCATGACCCGGTTGCCGATCAGGGCCATGTCGGCGGAGATCTCGCCCGCCATTCGACCGACCTTGAAGCCGCCCCCGAGGCTCAGGCGGGTGACCTCCGGGAGGCGCTCCACAATGCCCAGCGAGAGGCCGGCGCAATGCGCCCAGGTGTCGGGATCGGATCCCGATCCGATGTGGGTATGCATCCCGGTGAGCCGGAGCCGATGCCGCGCACAGATTTCCTTAATCTCGTCCAGGTGCTCGTGCCAGATCCCGAAGCTGGAGGAGGGGCCGCCGACGTTCGTCCGGTTGCTGTGGCCCGATCCGAGGCCGGGGTTGATGCGCGCGGAGATTTCCGTGCCGGGAGAGAGCCGGCCATAGGCTTCGAGCTGGTTCAGCGAGCAGGCGTTGAACAGCACGCCGCGGTCCACGAGTTCCTTCAGATTTCTCGGAAGCTCCTGCGCCGTGATCTGAATCTGCTCCGGCGCGACACCCGCGCGCAGGGCGCGCTCGGCCTCGTAGCCGCTGCTGGCGTCGATATGAAGACCCGCTTCGTTCAGGAGCCGGATGATCGCCGCCGTCGGTAGCGCCTTCATCGCATAGCGCGCGGTTATCCCGAACGCATTGGGAAACGCCAGCAACGCCGCCGCCTGCACCCGCAGGGTGGCGGCGTCGTAAACGTACACGGGCGTGCCATGCTCGGCGGCAACCTGGCGGACTTCTTCGGGATTCAAGAAACGGAGCGTTTCCATGTGCGCTTCTTCCTTTTTTCGGAGGGGACGGTGCGTGGTGGCCCGGAAAACCGCGTATTGCGGCGGCGAATTGGTGGCGGATTCTAACAAGTTAACCTGTCCTGATGCACCCCGGGCATGCGCATGCGGGCGACGACCGGCGCCGGATTTATCGATGTTGGGCGACTATTATGTGTCATATTGGAGCATCGGCGGCGGAGATTGCCCGGAACCCTCCTCGTATGTTACTCTTATCTTACAGAAATTAAAGGACTTATAGGGTATCCATGCTCCAGATTCGACCCGCCGCTACCGATCCTCGTGTTCGCGCGATGACCCGTCTCGCGCGGCGGGCGTGTTTGGTGCTGGTCGTACTGTCGCTGGTCGCCTCGGGCGAAGAGGTCACACGCGATGGCGGGGTCGTGTTCCAAAACAGTACGTTTCGCGAGGTGCCTTTTACCGTCGCCTGGATCGATTTGGAGCAGGAGGATTTAGAGCTTTTCTGGAAACGCCCCGACGGCGAGGCCCTGCACCATTTCCACGGATTGCGGGATTGGCTCCTTAGCCAGGGCCGCGAACTCGTGCTCGCCACGAATGCGGGGATCTATGCGGAGGATCGTACGCCGCTCGGGCTCCATGTGGAGCGCGGCCAGGAACTGCGGCCCCTGAACCCGCACAAGGGCGGCCGCGGCAACTTCGCGCTGAAACCGAACGGGGTCTTCTACATCGATGACGCGGGCGCGCACATCCGCACGACCGAGGACTACGCGGCATCGGGCGTGAAGCCGTCGCTGGCGGTTCAATCGGGTCCGATGCTGGTAATCGAGAACGCACTTCACCCGAAATTTGAGGCGGACTCCACCAGCGTATACGTTCGCAATGGCATTGGTGTGCAGACCGGGAAGCGCATCGCAATTGTGATTTCAGACTGGCCCGTCAACCTTCATACCTTCGCTTCGTTTTTCAAGGACGAGCTGGGGTGTCCCGATGCGCTCTACCTGGACGGGTCACTTTCCGGATTGTACGCCGCCGCGCTCGATCGGACCCCCGCCGGCGCGGAATACGTCGGGATGCTTGCGGTGACGCGGGCGCGGAAGGCGGGGGAGGAGGGGCATGAGTAAGGTCAAGTCGCACTTCGTCTGCCAGTCCTGCGGCGCGGTGACCGCCCGCTGGATGGGCAAGTGTCCGGAGTGCGCCGAATGGAATACACTGGCGGAGGAGGCGATGCTGGAGGAGGGGACCCACACGCGCCCGAGCATTGTCGCCGCGAGCCGCCCGATCCCGGTGTCCGACGGGAGCCAGGCGCCGCCGGCGCGCATTCCGACGGGCATGTCGGAATGCGATCGCGTCCTGGGCGGGGGCATTGTCCCGGGCTCCCTGACGCTGGTCGGCGGCGACCCGGGCATCGGCAAGTCCACGATGATGCTCCAGCTGTCGCGCTACCTGGCGGCGGAACACGGGCCGGTGCTGTACGTGTCGGGGGAGGAATCCTTCAGCCAGGCGCGGCTCCGGGCGGACCGGCTGAACGCGGTGCACGAGCGCCTTTTTATCTACACGGAGACCTCGGTCGCCAGCATTGCGAAGGAGATTCAGAAGGGCGGCTACGCGTTTGTGGTGGTGGACTCGATCCAGTCGGTCTACAGCAGCCAGCTTTCGGGGGTGCCGGGTAGCCTGAGCCAGGTGCGTGAATGCGCCAACGAGTTTTTGCGTCTGGCCAAGGGACGCCAGGTTCCGGTTTTCCTGGTGGGCCACGTGACGAAGGACGGATCGATCGCGGGACCGCGCCTGCTGGAGCACCTGGTGGACACCGTCCTGTATTTTGAAGGCGAAGGGCGGCAGTCGCTCCGGATCCTGCGCGGCGTGAAAAACCGCTTCGGCTCGACGAACGAAATCGGCGTGTTCGAAATGCGGGACACCGGGCTGCACCCGGTGCCCAACCCGAGCGCGCTGTTTTTGAGCGAGCGCCCGGTCGGCGTGAGCGGCACCGTGGTGATCCCGAGTATCGAGGGCACCCGCCCGCTCCTGGTGGAGGTGCAGGCGCTCGTGGGCGACAGCCACGCGGGTTCGCCGCGCCGCACGGTCACCGGGGTGAACCCCAACCGGGTGAACCTGCTGCTGGCGGTGCTGGAGAAGCGCGCGGGCCTGCATTTTTCGGATCGCGATGTGTTTGTAAACGTGGCGGGCGGCGTTCGGCTGGACGAGCCCGCGGCGGATCTCGCGGTGGCGCTGGCGCTGGTGTCCAGCTTCCGCGACGCGCCGGCCCCGGCGCACCTGGCCGCCTTCGGCGAGGTGGGCCTGGCGGGGGAGGTGCGCGCGGTGGACATGGCGCAGCAGCGCGTGGCGGAGGCGGCGAAGTTCGGATTCAGCCGGTGTATACTCCCCCGGGGATGTGCGAAGAATATTGCGGTGGACGGCGTGGCCCTCCACCCGGCAGGCGAGCTGGAGGCAGCCCTCGAACTGGCCATGGAGGCGTAAAGGTTGGCACGGAAGAAGAAACTGACAAGCGAAGAGGCGTTCCGCCAGGCGCTCCTGGTGATGGCGCCGGGCACCTCGATACGGGAGGCGATCTCCACGATCCTCCAGGCCGGCACGGGCGCGCTGCTATGCTTCGGCAATCCACGCCGCCTGCTCGACCTCTCCGAGGGCGGCGTGATGCTGGACGAGGAGGTGACGCCGCAGATGCTCTACGAGCTCTCGAAGATGGACGGCGCGATCATCCTCAACGAGAGCGGCACGCGCATCCACGCGGCGAATCGCTTTCTGAAGCCCAAAGCCAATATTCACAGCGATGAAACGGGCACCCGGCACCGGACGGCCCAGCGCCTGGCGAACCAGGCTGGCTGCGTGGTCATCGCGGTGTCGCAGCGGCGCTCCAGCGTGACCCTCTACGTGCACGACAAGCGGCATATCCTCGACAGCATCCAGACGCTGGTCAACAAGGCGGTCCAGGCCGTGCAGACGCTGGAAAAGTACATGAACGTGCTGAACCAGGCGATGCTGGATCTGACGGTGCGCGAGTTTCAGGACGTGGTCACGATTTTCGACGTCTGCAAGGCCGTCCAGCGGATGGAAATGGTCATGCGCATCGCCGAGGAGATCGAGCCCTATATCATTGAACTCGGTACGGAAGGCCGCCTCATCGAAATGCAGATGGAGGAGTTGATGCTTCCGGTAAAGGAAGCCGAACTGGTGATCAAGGACTACTTCCGGGAACGCCAGAACGTTACGTACGAAACCGTCCGCGAGCGGATAAGCGAAATATCGCAGCAGGACCTGCTCAATCTGGGCAGCATCAGCCATGCCCTGGGCTACGGGCCGGCCCTCCGCAGTGTCGACACCTACCTCAGCCCCCGCGGGTACCGCGTGCTCACCAGCACCCACCGGCTGTCCAACCAGATTATCGACAACCTGGTCCAACGATTCGGGACGCTCCAGCAGGTGCTTCGCGCGCCCAAGGACGACCTGGTCGAAGTGGACGGCGTCGGCGAAGTACTCGCCGAACGGATCCGCGTGAGCCTGAGCCTGCTTCGCAACCAACTCATCATCGATGAACGGAGATAATCACCGTATGCCCTTCGTAGCCGACTGCGAAATCACGGCCCACATGGAAGTGGCTCCCGGCCACTACCGGCTCGTGCTGCATGCGCCCGACATCGCCGCAAACGCGACGGCGGGCCAGTTCTGCATGCTGGAGGTCCAGGAAGGCTTCTACCCCTTCCTGCGGCGCCCCATGTGCTTTGAAAAAATTTTTCGCGACAGCATCTCCATCCTCTACAAAGTGGAAGGTGAGGGGACGCGGATGATGTCGAAATTGACGCCGGGCCAGTCAATGAGCGTGCAGGGGCCGCTCGGCCAACCCTTTCCGCTGGACAGCGCCTACAACCGGCACATCCTGGTGGCCGGGGGCATCGGGGTGGCCCCGTTTCCCGCGCTGGCGGAGGCGCTTATCCGCGAGCTGGGCGCAAAGCCGGAGGTCATTATCGCGGCGCGCACGGAATCGATGCTGCTCTGTGAGGCGGATTTCCACGAAATGGGCTGCAAGGTGCACCTCGCGACGGACGACGGTTCCGCCGGGACGCACGGATTCGCCTCCGAAGTGCTTCGGCAACTGGCGCCGGGACCGGGCGCGCGGGTGTACTGCTGCGGGCCGATGCCCATGATGCGCGCGACGCACGATGTATGCCAGGAGTTTGGTATCTCGTGTCTCGCCTCGCTGGAAGCCGAAATGGCCTGCGGCGATGGCGTCTGTCTCGGCTGCGTGGTCGAGGCGAACGTGGAAATTGAGGCCGAGCGCATGGTGCGGGTCTGCTACGATGGCCCAGTGTTTGAAAGTTCGTTGATCAATTGGAATGCCTACTGAGTCTGGTGGACTGAGTGGACTGAGTGGACGAAGTGGACGTGTCCAACTGGTCTAACCTGTACACTTGGTCCAGAGTTCCCGAAGAAGGCGCGTAGAAAGCCCTGAGCCATGGCCAATCTTGAAGTAAACGTCGGCGGTCTGAAAATGAAGAACCCGGTCACTGTAGGATCCGGGACCTTCGCCTACGGGCAGGAGTACGACCGCTATTTCGATGTGTCGCGCCTCGGCGCGGTGACCACCAAGAGCCTCTCCCTGGAGCCGCGCGCGGGCAACAAGCCGCCGCGCCTGGTGGAGACGCCCGCGGGCATGCTCAACGCAATTGGCCTGCAGAACGTGGGCATCGAGGCCTACCTGCGCGACAAGGCGCCCTTCCTGCGCGAAAAGGGCTGCACGATTATCGGCAACATCTACGGTAAGACGCCGGAGGACTACGCGACGCTCGCAGCGCGCCTGGACGAAGCGGGCGCGGCGGACGCCATCGAGGCGAATTTGTCTTGCCCGAATGTGCACGACGCGCGGACGGCGCGCGGCTGCACGCTGGTGGCGCAAATCCCGGAGCAGGTGCAGGAATACACCCGCGCGATCAAGGCGGCGACGAAACTGCCCGTGTTCATTAAGCTGAGTCCGAATATCATCGACATCGCCGAGCCCGCGCTGGCGGCGGAAGAGGCCGGCGCGGACGGCATCGCGATCATCAATACCCTGCTCGGCATCGGCATCAATCCCGAGACCCGCAAACCCATCCTCAGCAACATTGTCGGCGGACTGAGCGGGCCCGCGATCCGGCCGGTGGCGGTGAAGATGGTCTGGGACTGCGCGAAGGTGCTGAAGATTCCGATTATCGGCATGGGCGGCATCTGCAACGCGAGCGACGCGATGCAATTCATCCTTGCGGGCGCCACGGCGGTCGCGGTGGGAAGTTACTCCTTCCGCCAGCCCGACGCGGCGATCAAGGTGGTGGAGGGGCTGGACGCGTATTGCGAGAAGCACGGCGTGGGCAGTATTACCGAACTGATCGGCGGGATGATCGTGTAGGATCCGCCTTCGGAGGCCCCGCGGTTCGTTTCGGTAGCCCTTCGGGACTGGCTCCCGCTCCACATGATAGCTCTGTCGCAAATGCGATGTCGTGTGCGCGTGGCGAGGGCGCCTGCACTGAAATTTCAAAGGTAGCCGCGGGTGCCACGTTCAAGCTCCGCGGCTCCGCCGCGAAGGCTTGAGCGTGCGAGACTTCAGTGAAGCGCCAGCAGTCAGGGGCAGTCTTTCGTCTTTAACGGGTGACGCAACGCGTCATGAACGGCTGCTCTGAAAAACGCCTCCGCATCACCACAACTACCTCACACAAACCAGATTACAGCATCTCTCTCAAGGAAGCGTCAAAGGCTGGGAGCGCAGGCGTCCCCGCCTGCCAGGCGGCGAAGCCGCCGTCCATTTTCAACCTTAACGAGTGACGCAACGTGTCATAATAGGCTGTACCTTGGAGCCCTCGCGAACATGCAACCCCAAAGGAGCCTGACTCAATGACCCGACATGTCGTCCTGGCCCTGCTGCTGGCCCTCTGCACCCTTCCCGCCGCCGCCGAATTCCGCGCGGCCTGCGTCCAGGTGGACATCACGCCGGACACGCCGCAATGGCTCCACGGCTACGCGCCGCGCCAGTCCACGGGCGTTCACGACCGTATCTACCACCGCATCGCCGCGCTCGACGACGGAGAGACTACCTTCTATCTGGTGGCGACCGACTGCTGCACGATATCGCCCTCGTACTACGACGCGATGACGCGGCAACTCGAAGCGGAGACCGGGATCACGCCGGCGCAGATCTGGTGGTCCACCACGCACACCCATTCCGCGCCGCATGTCGGGCCGCAGGACCTCGGCCAGCTCTTCGGCGGCACGCTCGGCGATCGCTTCTCTATCACGCACGACACCGCCTACTGGGACCGGGTCACCCGCGCCCTGATTGAGGGCGTGAAGGAGGCGCGCGCGAAGCTGGAGCCCGCGCGGCTCGGCGTCGGCATTGGTGAGGCCCGCGCGAACATCAACCGCCGCGAATTGCGGGACGGCCAAATCGTGCTCGGCGAGAACCCGGAGGGCCCGGTGGACCGGCAGCTCGGACTTATCCGGCTGGAGCGCTCCGACGGCTCGCCCATCGGCCTCATCGCCAATTACGCCATCCACGGCACCTGCCTCCACGGCGGCAATACCCAGATCAGCGGCGACGCCCCCGGCTGGGTCTCGCAGTACGTGGAGGCGAAGCTCGGCGTTCCCCTCCTTTTCGTGAACGGCGCCGAGGGCAACGTCGCGCCCTTCCCCACGGTGGGCAACGACATCACGGACCCGCGCATCAAGAGCTTCGAGAGCACCCTGGGCGACCCCATCCTCGCACTGAACGCGTCGATCCAGGAATGCGCCAGCGATGTCTCCCTGCGTCTCTCGCAAACGAATATCGTGACCCCGCGCAAGGAGGGGCTGGGCTGGATCGACGAACTCGCGGACTACGCCCGGGTTGTCGACGGCGTCGACCATGTGCGAATCCCGATTCGAGGGCTCGTCATCAACGGCGACACGGCAATCTGGGCCGCGCCGCTGGAGCTGTTCAGCGAAATCGCGATGAACATCCGCGAGGCGTCGCCCTTCGCGCGCACGATGTACTTCGGGCTCACCAACGGCTCCCTGCTTTACCTGCCCACGAAAGCCGCCTTCGCCGAAGGCGGCTACGAGCCCAACGTGTCCCCCTTCCGGGAACAGGCCGAAGAAGATTTCACGTCGGGCGTGTCGGCGTGGCTGACGGGGCTGAAATAGCGTTGGCTTCACGCGGGATCGCGCATGGGCGGCACGCATACCTGGTCATCATGCCGCCGCATACAACGTCTTTGCTTCCTTCAGTACCTCGTCGCGGAAATACTTGCTCAGAGAATCCGGGGTGTTGAGCTCAGCCTTTCGCCCGAAAAACTCGGAGAGGGCGCACTCGATCTCGTTGAAACGAAAGAGTTTCATTTTCGTCTCCGGCTCGAACTCCACCAGGAGGACGATGTCGCTCTCCGACGTGAAATCATCTCGCAAGGCGGAGCCGAAGAGCTTCAGCGAACGGATACGATGCTCCGCGCAAAAGGCCCGGAGGGCTTCGTCGGATACAGTAATGGCGCCTGCTTGCATGGCTTGATTCCTCTGTCCATAGTGTACCCCCGCCGCGCCCGCAGGGCAAGCGGGCCGTGCGGGATGGGTAATTGTATTGAAACCCGATCTCGGTATATGGACATAACTTTGAGTCGATTTAGAACCTTGAATCAACGAATGTGCGCGTTTTGGAGCGCCGGCATCTGTGCCGGCAGAGATGCCAGCGCTCCAACACGCGCCCTTTGGAACATTCGTAACACTTTAGCGGTCTGAAGTGCGGAACAGTATGAGTTCGTACTATTGGAGACGGTGTGTATGGAGCGCCGGCGGCCCGCCGGCATTACACCGAAGGTGCAAGAATACGTTGCCGGAGTCCTCCGACGACACGCGGATTCTGATGCGACGGTAGCATTTCCAGAACGCTGCCTTGCGCCGGTGGCGCAATCTGCCGGCGGGCCGCCGGCGCTCCATAGTTGCACGTAGCCTTTATTCGGCAAGTCGCTCTCGATTGGCCACGGTGCTTCGTTCGGCTAAAGTGATACGAACATTCAAAGTGGTTCATCGGGCGCCCGGCTCGAGTTGGAAGTTTAATTGCGATTGCCCTCGCCGTGCGGGATGGGTATGCCAAATCCCGGGCCGATGCCCCGGCCTCCGGTCGTCTCCCGCGCCCTCCGATCCACCCCCCTTTTGAATTGAGGTCGCTGAATCGATACGATGGGCCATGGCGGCGCCGCTGCTCGGGCAAGGCCGGGCGCCGGCGCGATGGCGCTATGGGGGGCTGGCGATTTCGTTTCATTCACGCGCCCGGTCGGACCGGGGAAGGAGAGGCAGGCATGATATCCATGTTAATCCCGATGATTGTTTTTGCGGCGCTGGTTGTGTTCGCCGTGTTGTTTGTGATTGTGGTTTACAACAAACTGGTTACGCTCCGCAATCGCTTCAAGAACGCCTACGCGCAGATTGACGTGCAGCTCAAACGCCGCTATGACCTGATTCCAAATCTGGTCGAGACGGCGAAGGGCTACATCAAGCACGAGCGCGAGACGCTCGAAGCGGTGATCGCCGCGCGCAATGCGGCCTCCAGTGCGAATGCGGGCGCGGCCGCGAATCCCGGCGATCCCGGCGCGATGCAGCAGCTTGCCAGCGCGGAGGGCCTGCTGGGCGGGGCGCTGGGCCGCCTGTTTGCGCTTTCGGAGGCCTACCCCGATCTCAAAGCGAATACGACAATGAACGGTCTGATGGAGGAGCTGACGAGCACGGAGAACAAGGTCTCCTTCGCGCGACAGGCCTACAACGACGCCGTGATGGCCTACAATACGCAGCGCGAAGTCTTCCCGAGCAACATCGTCGCGGGCATGTTGAATTTCAGCGCGGCCGAGTTCTTCGCCGTCGAAGAGCCCGAACAGCGCGAGGCGCCCAAGGTCTCGTTCTCCTGAATGGCTGCGTGACGCTCCGGGCCGCCGCGCGCGCCTAAGCGGTTCGGGCTTGGGTTTCGGACGGTTCAAGGACGGCATCGATGGACTTTTTTGCGCATCAAGACAGGGCACGGCGGAATACAAAGGTCCTGGTTTTCTATTTTGCGATGGCCGTGGCGTGTATCACCGTCTCGGTGTATTTCGCGTGTCTCCTGCTTTTCTACGGCTGGCTTGCCCAGCAGGGGAGCACGGTCGGCCAGGGTGGGATCTCCTGGTGGCAGCCCTGGCTTCTGTTGTACGTCGCGGCGGGCACGCTCGGCGTGGTGTTCCTGGGAAGCCTCTACAAGACGGTGACCCTGCTCCGGGGCGGCGGGGCCATCGCCCGGGCGCTTGGCGGGCGGCTCCTGGTCCCCGGCACGCTCGATCCGGACGAGCGCAAATTGCAGAACGTGGTTGAGGAGATGGTGATCGCGTCCGGCACGCCGGTTCCCGAGGTGTATGTGCTCGACCACGAGAAGGGCATCAACGCATTTGCGGCGGGCCGCTCGCTCGACGACGCGGCCATCGGCGTTACGCGCGGCTGCATGACCCAGCTCAGCCGGGACGAATTGCAGGGCGTGATCGCGCACGAGTTCAGCCATATCCTCAACGGCGACATGCGGCTGAATCTGCGTGTGATGGGCGTTGTCTTCGGCATTCTCTGCCTCACGGTAATCGGGCGCGTGCTCCTGCACACGCGGGGCGGGCGCGACCGGAATCCGCTGATATTCCTGGGGCTTGCCCTGGTGGTCATTGGCTGGGTGGGCGTGTTTTTCGGGCGGCTCATCCAGGCGGCGCTCAGCCGCCAGCGGGAATTCCTGGCGGACGCCGCCGCCATACAGTTCACCCGCAACCCGACCGGCCTTTCAGGCGCCCTCAAAAAGATTGGTGGCGCGGGATCCCGGATCCACTCCGCCCACGCTGAAGAGGCCAGCCACATGTTCTTCGGAAACGGCATGGGCACGCCGTTCATGAACTCCTTTGCGACCCACCCGCCGCTGGAAGAACGTATACGCCGCATCGATCCGGGCTGGGATGGGAAGTTCAAGTTTCCCGATTCCCCGGCGCCGCGCGTGGCAAAGGTGCGGGATGCGAGAAAAGCTTCGGCCCCGCGTGAAGCCCCGGCCCGGCGTGGGCCGGTTCCGGCGATCCCCGCGATTCCGGGCTTTCCGGGCGCGGCGGATGGGGCCGCGGGCGTCGCCGGTGCGGCGGTAGCGATGGGCGCGCTCCTCCCCGGCGTTGGCAAGCCGACGGGGGCGCACTTGCGCCTGGCGGAGGAAATGCTGGGTTCGTTTTCCGAGCGCCTGAAGGACGCCGCGCACGCGCCGCAGGGAGCCGCCGCCATTGTGTTCGCGATGCTGCTCAGCGGGGAAGACGCTTTGCGGGAGCGGCAGCGCGCGGAACTGGCGCTGAAAGCCGCGCCGCGCGTGGCCGAGGAGCTCGACGCATTGTGGCGCGAGGTGGCGGGCGTGCCCCGGCCCGCGCGGCTTTCGCTGCTCAACCTCGCCCTGCCGGCCCTGCGCCAGCTCCCGGCGGACGAATTCCAGCGCTTCAGCGAGACGCTGCACTGGTTGATCGAGAGCGATAATCGGGTAGATCTCTTTGAGTTCGTGCTGCAGAAGATTGTACGCCGCCATCTGGCCGCCCGCGCGGGGAAGAAACAGGCGAGAGGCGGCCAGTTCTACGCGCTGAAACCGCTCCTGCCGGATTGCGGCGTGCTCCTGTCCGCGCTGGCCCACGCCGGAAGCCGCGAAAGCGGGGAGGTTGAAGCGGCGTTTGCCGCAGGCGCATTCCGCCTGGGGGCGGGGAAAGGGCCGCAATTGCTGCCGCGGGGCGAGATCGGACTGCAATCCATCGACGCCGCGCTGGATCGGCTTGCGCTCGCCTCGCCGGCCATCAAGAAGAAGTTCATCGAAGCCTGCGTGCAGGCCGCCGGTGCGGATGGCGTAATCCAGGTGCGCGAAGCGGAGTTGCTCCGCGCCATTGGTGAAACCCTGGAGTGCCCCATGCCGCCAATTCTTGCGCCTGGCGGCGGCGCGTAGGGAATGGACGGGCCGCCCGACCCGCGTTGGGTGTGGCGGGGTCTCTGGGTGCTATAATGTCCGCTCCAACCAACCCGAGGAAGGATTGCGCCTTGTCCCACCGTACTGAATTGATTACCGTGCTTGATGTGGATACGCTGGCGGAGGCCCGCCGCATTATTGACGCGAGCGCGGGCTGTGACTGGTATAAGATTGGCTCCCAGCTGTTCACCCGAACGGGACCGGATTTCGTTCGCGAGGTCCAGGGGCTGGGCCGCCGGGTGATGCTGGATTTGAAGTTTCACGATATCCCGAACACGGTGGCGCACGCGGCGGCGGCGGCGGCTGCGCTGGAGGTGGGGTTGTTCACGCTGCACGCGTCGGGCGGGCGGAACATGATCGCGGCGGCGCGGAAGGCGGTTGAGGACTCAGATACCCGGATCCTCGCGGTGACGATCCTGACGAGTTTTTCGGATGCCGATCTGCGCGGCGATATCGGGCTGCATGAAACGGCGGCGGAAGCGGTCCCCAGGTTGGCGAAGCTGGCGGTGGAGGCGGGCGCCCACGGGATTGTCTGCTCGCCCCAGGAGATCGGACTCGTCCGCGCGGCGGTGGGTCCAGATCCCATCGTGGTGACGCCGGGGATTCGCCCGGCGTGGTCGGCGAAGGACGACCAGGAGCGCATCATGACGCCGCGGGACGCCGCGCGCGCGGGCGCCTCGATGATTGTGGTGGGGCGGCCCATCCTGAAGCATGAAAACCCGGCGGAAGCGGTCCGTCTGATACAAGAGGAACTCGCGCAATGACCGAAGCGGAAGTGATTGAGACCTTTAAGAAAGCCGGCGCGTTGCTGGAGGGCCATTTTATCTACGCGAGCGGGCGGCATGGGCGCCAGTTCCTGCAGGCGGCGCGGGTATTGCAATTCCCGGAGTACACCGGGCCGTTGTGCGCGGCGATGGCGGATCAGTTCCGCGCGGATGGTGTCCAGCTGGTGGCGGGACCCGCGACCGGCGGCATCATTCTCGCCTACGAGACCGCGCGCAGCCTGGGTTGCCGCGGGGTCTTTGCGGAGAAGGAGCCGGACGGGAGCATGGCCGTGAAGCGCGGTTTCTCCATTCCGAAAGGTATCCGCACCCTGGTCGTGGAGGATATCACGACGACGGGTGGATCGGTATTGAAAACGATCGAGCACCTGGAGGCGCGCGGGGCGGAGATTGTCGGTGTGTCGGCCCTGATCGACCGGAGCGGGGGCAAAGTTTCCTTCGCGTATCCCTTCCGCCCGGTGGCGCGGCTGAATATGGAGAGCTGGGCGCCGGATGAAGTGCCCGAGGAGTTGGCCGCCGTTCCGGTGATGGAGCCGGACGATCTGGTGATCTGAATCGAAAAACTGCTGAACTTGGCCGGGCAGGGCGTGGATAGCGCGCCCTGCCCGGCTTTTTTTGTGCGTTCGCAGGTACAGCCTTTCAGGACGCTTCGCGTCACCCACTAAGGTTGAGACGCCGGCTGCTTCGCAACCGGTACACAGCCGGGACGGCTGTGCCACGTTCTTTGCACGCTTCACCTTGGTTCGTAAGAGTACCTTTGAAGGAATGTGGCACAGGCGTCCCGCCTGTGTATTTTCCGAGCAGCAGCACCGGGAAAAACTTCTTCGCCAGTCGGGCGGGGCGTCGGCTTCGCACGGCGGCGGGCCTACGTATTCGTGTCTCGGGGGGTGCTGAGTTACGTGGTGGTAGGTTTACAGCGTCGCGTCACGTTCATTCTTCCGCGTTGTTTTCGCGAAAAGTACTGCAAATAGAGGCTTTTCCATGTCTGAATCGAAATTGGCACGGGGTTTGCGCTATAGCTGGCAGGTCTGGAATGGCCGGTGAAGACGCGGCAGGTGAATCCGGGTTTTCAGCGATTCCTTCAAAAGACCTATGCCTCCCAACGCTTTGGCCGGGCCGGGCAGCCCCCGACCTGTCCGGCTCGGCCGAAGCTGAAAAAGGAGGCGCTCCAGTTGGATCCCACGGCGCCGCGGGCGGACCAGGATGCTCCGTTGTCCCGCATCCTGGCCGCCCGCAGGGCCGGCTAAGCCGCCCGCCGTTGCAATAGCTTTTCAGGCCCCCCGCCACCGGGGCGGCTTCCGGGTAGACACGGTTCGCGGCGAAACGGCCCCCGCGAGGGCAAGAACAGAAGGATACGATGAAGTACGGTTACCTGATAGACATGGATGGCGTAATCTACCGCAGCAATGATGTGATACCCGGTGCGGACGCTTTCATCAACCAACTCGTGGCGGAAGGAACCCCGTTCCGGTTCCTCACGAACAACAGCCAGCGGACGCGGCGCGACATGGTCGCGAAACTGAACCGCATGGGTTTCAAGGTGGGCGAGGAGCACATCTATACCTGCGCCATGGCGACCGCGCGTTACCTGGCGGGCCAGAAACCCGACGGCACGGCCTACGTGATCGGCGAGGGCGGCCTGCTCAACGCGCTGCACAACAACGGCTACGCGATCGTGGATCACGCGCCGGACTACGTGGTGGTGGGGGAGGGGCGCACGGTGAATTTCGAGGTCATCGAGACCGCCGTGAATATGATTCTCAAGGGCGCCAAGCTGGTGGCGACGAACATGGACCCGAACTGCCCGACCTCCACCGGGACCCGCCCCGGGTGCGGGGCGATCGTGGCCATGCTCGAATCCGCAACCGGCGTGAAGGCCTTCAGTGTGGGAAAACCCAGTCCGATCATGATGCGCGCTGCTCGGATTGAGATGGGATTACGTGCCGCGCAAACCATCATGATTGGAGACACCATGGAAACCGACATTATCGGCGGCGTGCAGCTCGGCTACAAGACGGTACTCGTGCTCTCGGGCGGAACCGGGGAATCAGACCTGAGCCGGTACGCCTACCAACCCGATCTTGTCGTGGAATCCATCGCGAATTTGAACCCGGCCGAACTTTTCCTGGAGCACGCCCCCGCCCTGGCGCGGGTGAGCCGGGCCGCGGTCTGATACACCACAGTTGAAACGCTTTTAAACGGCGCCCGGGGTTTTCACCAGGGCCAGTAACACTGCCTTGCCGGCGGGGTCGCTCTCTCCACCCGCCGGTCCACTCAAGGCCCTGGCTGAATCCTCATGCGCGCATTGCAACGATGCGACTTGTTTGCCCAATACACAGCTCATCCTTCCTTGCAGTACCCCGGGCGCCGTTTCCCTCCCTTCCCGACACCGCCGCGGCCCACTGGCCCGCCTTTTCGGCAAACGCCCATTTCTTGACATTGCCACAGGCCGCCCGTTAGCCTCTTGGGTACAGGAGAATCGGGAACAAGCGCACCCGGGCAAACGCGGGCTGGCGGCACGAGGAGGATTTCCCTGCATGATAGAAAGGATTACGATCCTTGGCGGGAGCAGTGTTTACATCCCCGAACTAATCCTTTCCATCATTGCCCGAAACGTCAATGTCAAAGAGATCGTGCTGCTGGGTCAGGAAGGGCGCAAGCTCCAGTTGGTGGCGGGCTTCTGCCAGCGCCTCCTCAACAAAAGCGGATTCCCCGCGCAGATCATCGCTTCCACGGACGTGCGGCAGTCTGTGGCCGGCGCCAAATACGTCCTCAATCACATTCGCGTCGGCGGCATGCAGGCGCGTATGCGCGACGAGATGTTGCCGCCCAAATTCAACATGATTGGCGACGAAAATCTCGGGGCGGGCGGCTTTTCCAACGGGCTTCGTACGCTCCCGGTCATTTTCGACATCGCGAAGCAAATCGAGGAGGTAAATCCCGACGCCACCTTCATCAACCTCACCAACCCGATGAGCATTGTGGTGGAGGGGCTGATGAAATACACGCGCCTGAAGGTGGTGGGCGTGAGCGATTTGCCCGGCGTCTACATGCGCAAGATCGCGAGCGTCCTGCAGGAAAACGTCGAAAACCTCCATTTCGACTACGTCGGCCTGAACCACTTGGGCTGGATACAGGACGTCAAGCTGGATCGCCGAAGCTGCATGAGCCGGCTGCTCGAAATCCTGGAGGCGCACACCGAGGATGGCTTCGATTATGAGCTTATCGACCTGTTTCGCATGATTCCCACACGGCAGACCGGCATGTATTTCCACCGCGCCGAAGTGCTCAAGAAACAGAAGGCCTGCTCGCGCTTTCGCGCGGAGATCCTGCACGAAGCCGAACAGCGCATCCTGAAGCTCTACGAAGATCAGCATCTGTACGAAGTGCCCGACTTGACCCGGCAGCGTAACGCGGTCTGGTATGAAGAGACGATTCTGCCGCTCATCGAGGCGTTGGAAGATTCCCGCCCGCGAAGTGTAGTATTGTGTGTGCGAAATGAAGGCTGTATCCGTGATTTGCCTGAAGACAGCAGTGTAGAGGTCCCGGCCCTGGTAAGCCAGAGCGGAATCGAGCCGCAGAAAGTAGGCAGCCTGCCGCGTTTTCTGCGTGGCGTATTCCTCGGCACCAAGGAAAGTGACCGGTTGACCGTGGAGGCCGTCCGGCACCGCAGTTGGGAGTATGCGCTCCAGGCGCTTACGATCAACCCGTTTGTGCCCTCACTGGAGACGGCCAGAAAATACTTGGAGCGAGTGGTTAAAGATGAACACATTGAATTGCATTAAGCACTTTCTGAACAAGCGCGTTCCGGCCGCCCTGCTCGCGGCCTCCCTCCTTTTCTCGCAGGGCGCCCCGGCCCAGGAGGTTCGCGGCGGCGGCGGCGCCTCGCTGGGAAGCATCGCGGGTTCCGAAACCCTGGTCACCGTGGTGCTCAAGGCCGGCGCGGAGGACCCCAACCTCCAGGTGTCCGAGGTGCGGGGCGAGACCATCAGCTTCACGAATCCAAAGGGGAATGAGACGGTATATCGCAAAGGCGATATCGACCACATCCGCGTTCAGGGCGATGTGGTCCAGCGCCGCCTGCCCATCGTTCGCGGCTCGGTGGCCCTGCGCCCCGAGGACCAGATGATCGTGGATCAGGCGCGCAGCCGCGCCGGCGAGATCTTCCGGACCAGCCAGGACAACCAGGAACTGCGGATCCAGGCCGCCGCCCTGACCGCCTATGCCGGAGACGAGGAAGCCGCCGGCTACCTGACCTCCCTGGCCGAATCGAACAATATTCGCACCCAGATCGATGCCGCGCGCGGGCTCTACCTCGCCGGAAAACCCGCTCCGGGCGCGGTCATCACCGGCGCGCTGGACAGCAACAACCGCAACGTTCGCGCCGCGGGCGCCGAGCTGGCCGGCCTCTTCAAGATCGAGGCAAGCACCCCCGTCTTGATGAATATGTTCAGTGACCGGTCCGCCCAGTATGCGGCCCCCGCCGCGGTGGCGCTCGCTCGCCTGGGAAACCGCGAGATCATTCCCGGCCTCTTCGATATGATCGGCAGCATCAGCGACGAGAAAAACAAGGCCGGTGTGCGCGCCTTGATTATTCTGGGCGGCGAGGATGTGATTGAATCGACAAGGCGCCGCATCCGGGAGACCCAGGGCCTCGAGCGTTTCCGGCTTATTCGCGTCCTGTTCGCGCTGGGCGACGAGGACGGGCGCAAGGAACTGATCCGGGTGTTTAACGAGGAGCTTACGATTACCCCGGAAGCCGCCCTGCTGCTCGCCTCCGACCAGTATTGGGACGCCGCCAAGTACCTCCAGGACCGGCTGCGCCGCCGCGAGGACGATACCTACGAGAACATGTCCTTCCGCGCGCGCAATGCGAACGCGCTGATGACAGGCGGCGATCCGTCCGCGGTCCACGTGTTTCAAGATCTGCTGCGCCGCGATGACAACAAGATCAAGGCCGAAGTGCTGGACCTGATCGCCGAGTCGGGCGCGCGCGACATGCTCAAGCTCATCCAGACATCCATCACAAACGTAGATCCGGCGCTATCAATTATGGCGAGCAATGCCGCGATGGCCATCGCCAATCCGAGTTTTCGCGAGCGCTTGCTGGACCTGCGGGTAAGCCCCTGATATGCAGCGGGTCCGTGTCCTGATCCGGGGGCGAGTTCAGGGCGTGGGTTTCCGTTTCTATACCTGCGCGCAGGCGCGTGAACTGGGCCTGTGCGGATGGGTTCGGAATCTGGCCGGCGGAGAGGTGGAGGCCGAGTTTGAAGGGCCGGAGAGCGCGATAGAGACGGTTCTGGTCCGGTGCGGGCGGGGCCCGGCGCTGGCCCGGGTTCTGGAACTTCTGGAGCTGGAGCGAGAGACCGTTGACGTGGCGCGAAATCCCGGTTTTTCCATGCGATCCTGAGCCGCCGCCTCGCGCTGGCGAGTTCGCGACGCCATCGCGCTATGGCGGGTGGGCGCCACGATACTTGCGGGGTGCGTGGAAGGCGGAGCGAGCTTGAATGCAGTCTAAACTCTCCAGACTCCGGGAGAAACTGGCCCTGGCCCGCGCCAAGTCAGTCGAAGACTCCGCGGCGCTCGAACGCATAAAGCTACTCCTGGCCAAAGCCGACGCGCGCCGGCTGGCCGTTCCCGAGGAGGCCCGCCGCTGGAACAAAGCCCTCGAAAACATGGAGCGATCCCTCGACGTGGTCCGCGCGCGGTGCGCCCATTCGCTGGCGCTGGTCGCGCGCCTTGAATCCGATCTGGCTCGCCTCGAAGCCGGCGGGGAGGAGGCCGCCGACGCCGGAAAAGACGCGCTGGCTGATGCGTCAATCGACGAGGAGTGGCGTGATCCGCTCGAGCGGTTGGATGGCTTCAACCTGGAGCAGGCGAGCCAGTTGCAAGCGCGGCTGGATGCCGGCGAAATCGAGGATCCCCAACTTGAGGTGGGCTTGGAACTCGCCAACCAGCTCCGATCCGATTCGCCCCCGCGGCCCGGAGAGCGGGAGCCCCGCCGTCAACTGGTGCTCCGCGCCGCGGTCGAGAAGATTAAGCGGCGGGATTTCGACGCCATGACCTTCGATGAGATCAAGCTGGTCATTTCCTGCCACGCGCTACTGACCCGCCGCCTGGAGCCGACCCCCCGCGACGAGCGCCTTCGCCGGATACTGGATGGCGCGATCCGCGTCCTGCGAAAGAAGAAGGACGAAATGGAAGGGCGTTAGTTCCGTCTTCTTACGTGCGCGCCACGTTCGCCGCGCGCGGGTGCTTTTTTGCAATAGGCACGCCCACCGTTTATCATACGGCAACCCCCGGAACGGCCCCAAATCCCTCACGCCCCACGGCTGTGGTCGCGCGTTCGACCGCCCGTCCCAGGCGCGTTCCGGCGCACGTATGAGTTTTGCCCCTTTTTTACCAGGAGACGAGCGTGACCTCGCCATTTGATCTATCTTCCTTCTCCCGAGAACATCTGCTTGACGCCGGGCGCGGTAACCTGTTTGGCGCGGACGCGCCGCGCCTGCCCCTGCCGAACATGCTTATGATGGACCGGGTTACCCATATCGACCGCGACGGCGGCGCCCACGGCAAAGGACAGATTATCGCCGAGCTGGACGTGCGACCGGATTTGTGGTTCTTTGGGTGCCACTTCGACAGCGACCCGGTGATGCCCGGATGTCTCGGGCTCGACGCGATGTGGCAGCTCGCCGGGTTTTACATGGCCTGGGCCGGGCACAAGGGCAAGGGGCGCGCGCTGGGCGTGAAAGAGGTCAAATTCACCGGCCAGATACTACCGACCGCCCGAAAAGTGGTGTACCGCATCGATATCCGGCGCCTGCTCGCCCTGAAGCTCGTCATGATCTTGGCCGACGGCTCGGTTGAGGTGGACGGCCGCGAAATCTACAAGGCCAAGGAACTCAAGGTCGGGCTGTTCGAGGACACCTCGGGCTTTTAGTTCGGCCAGGGGACGTCCAGCCCGAGCGCCTCGGGTCTTTCGTCGATGTAGTACAGGTCGAATTCCATCCATCCATTGCCGCCGGGCTGATCGTCCAGGTAGATCCTTGCGGTGTACCCGTTCTTCGCGCTCGGCTGTTCCAACACAAACGGGTGCAATGGGCGCGACTCGATATCGATCGGGATCACCGTGACTTCCCGTTCGGGCAGGGGGCCGTGGAATGTGAAATCCTGTACATGCGCCCCGTCCCACTGGATGTGGTCGATGCTGTATGTGTCCCCCGCCACGTTCACGATGTCGCGTCCGTCCACCAGGATACGCGCGTGGGCGAACTTCACCGCGTCGCCCTTGCGCTCGGCCAGCACCTCGCGATACCGCGCCTGCTGGCGGGCGATGGTTTCCTCGAGCCGGGCGCGGTCCGGCGCGGCGGCGAGGGTCTCCCGGGCGGCCTCGACGTCCTCCAGGGCCGCGTCCATCGCGGTCAACAGTTCCTCAATGCCCCAGAGGATGTAACCATATCCCGGGACGCTCCGGAAGGCTTCAAAGGTGCGGTGCGTATTCTGGACCGCCTCGGCGAGCCGTTCCCGGCGCGCCGGTGATGGGGCGTCGAAATAATCGAAGTAGGCGAAGATGCCCTCCGCATAGCGCAGGTTGGTTTCGACCAGGCGGCGGGTCATCTCCAGGCGATTATTCACCTCCTTCACGAGCGCGGGGTCCTTCAGCAGCGGCGCCACGCGATCGAACTGCGCTATCATCGCCTCGGCGACCGTAAGGCCCCGCTGGATGTCCGCCAGGGTGTCTACTTCCCACGGTTTGCAGCGGAGGTAGATGCGCCGGAGCCATTCCAGGTGCTCCCGGCCATGGTCGATGTTCGGGTAGCCCTGGACCGGGAACTCGCCCACGCGCATGTGGTAGTGGGAATTGAACTGGCCGTAGGATATCGGCTCCAGGTGCAGCCCGTACTTATAGGCGCGCGGCGACATCAGGTAGATCTCCGCCATGCCCTCCGCCGCATCCGGCCCGAAGTGAATCGCACAGAAATCCCGGGCAATCTGCGCCATGTCCGCGTCGGGCTCCCAGATCAGGCGGTGGAGCACGTACCCGTAGGCTTCCGATGTACCCCAGCCGTCGCCCCGGATGTTCGCCAACATCGCCATGCCGCGGACATTGTTGTCCCCCGGAACCATAAAGGTCTGGAGCCCGCGCTGGAAGTACTCGCCGGAAAACGTCGGGAAGATGTTGGCGCGCCCGCTCTCGTAGTAGTTCATCGTCTCGAAAAGGACGATCGCGTCGTGGGGAGACTGGTTGAAGGTCGGGTTGTAGGGCTGGTGCCACCACCGGTCCGCGCGCGTGACCTTCGGCATCACGTAGAAATTGTTCGTGGGGATTTCTTCCGTAAAAATCTCGCGGAACACTGCGGGCTGCGTATGTACTTCGTGGTCAACGAGGCTCCACGTGAAATGGAAGTACTGCTTGTCGAACTCATCCGACACCACCTCGTGCACCTTCTTGACGAAGGTCCGGAATCGCTTCGGGTACGACCAGTCCGCCTCCGGCGCCTCGTGCATGATGTCGAAGGGCAGGTAGTTGTCCCAGAATCCGGAAATATCGTCGTTGCACAGCTCGATACCGTCGAGTTCCGGGAGGGCGGTGAACAACATCCGGAATTTGTCCTGGATCGCGTCCCAGAATTTCGGGTCGCCCGGGGAAAGGGTGGCGCCGTGCTTCTCGAGGAGGGAGGGGTGATACGTGAAGGCGTTCGCGAAACTGAAATAATTCATGTGCAGGGAATGCGCATAGGCGATCAGCGCGCGGGTCTTTTCCCGGTTCTCCGCGTTGATAGTGGCTTCCGGTTCCGAGTCCCACGGGACGAGGTCCAGGATGGCGGTTCCCGGCACCCAGTTGATGCTGTTGCGCAGCGCGATCCGCATGGCGGCCTCGCTTTGCCCGCCGAAACCGTAGCGGTGCCACGCGCCGCCCAGCCTCACCGGGAAGGCCGGCTCGCGCGCGCAGTCGATGTCGCGGGGGATTGCCCGGTTCACCAGCATTCGGTCGCGGATCCAGAACAAGCCGTAGGCGTGGCCTAGCGGACCTCGCGAGGTGAGCAGCAGGCGCGTCTGCCCGCCATCCTCCAGCGGCAATATCCGGAAACCCTCCGGGTTCTCCGGTGGCGCCGGGAGGTCCGGTACGCCGCCGGCGATCCGCGCAGACTGCCGGTTTTCGCCCGGCCCACCGAGCAGGATGGCATGACCCGCCGGCGCGGCGCTGTCATCCGCAGCTACGAGCACGACGCCGATTCGGGCCGCTGTTTCGACCAGGTCGTCCATCGCCACCGAAACGGCGGTGTCGGCGCGCAGCGCCTCGGGAACGACCACCGTCCATTGGGCGGATGCCGGGGCGGAGAGAAGGCCGGCGATGCAGAGCGGCAGCGCGCAGCGGAAGAAGTTGGGGGCACACATCAAGGTACTTCCTTCCTGGACGTCGTTTAAGCGTCCAAAGGTTTGGCGGGCGAACGCCGGGCGCTGAACTCCACGCCCGCGACGCCCGCCGCGAAACCCGCGACGGCCACCAGCAGGACAAGCGTCGGCAGTCCCTGGTTTTCGAATTGTTCGAGCTGCAACACCCGCGAGACGAACTCCGGCGCGTAGCCGGTGGCCAGCAGGATGGCGAACGTGTTGTTCAGCAGGTGGACGAGGATGCCGGCATGGATCGAGCCCGTGCGGACCGTCAGATAGCTCAGGACAACTCCGAGCACCGCGATGGGCGGGATGCGGTAAACGCTGATGTGAAAGATGCCGAAAAGGACACCGGAAAGGAGGATGGCGGGCCAGTTGCCCATGCGCGATCGAAACCCGGAAAGCAGTACGCCGCGGAACATGACCTCCTCGCAAATGGCCGGCGAGACCGCGGCGACGAAGAGCAGGGCGGCGAGCTGGGGCAGTCCCCTCGTGTCCCCGAACAACTTCGCCATCTCCTCCTGAAACTCCTGGGGCACCGGCAGCACGCGGTTGAACCAGTAGCCGAGCTGAATGACCAGGATGACCGCAAAGAAGCCGGTAACGAGGGACGCGGCCGCGCCACCCGGCGAAATGGGGTAGAGGTTCAGCGCCGGGCGGAAGTTGACGCGCGTATACCAGAGCAAGAGCAGAATCGGCGCCAGGATCATGATCCATTCGGTAATCAGGAGGCCCGGGAGCAGGCTCCAGGTCTGAACCGTGCTGCCCACGTAGAAGAGCATGATCAGCATGACGACAAACAGGGCGACCGACATCCCAGCGGTGATCGTGTCGCGCGGCCGGAACTCGCTCCGTCGCCAGGTGAGCGGGAAGCCCTTTTCCTCCGAGAGGATGACCTCCTCGCGCTGGAACAGCCACGCCGCGAAGAGCAGCGCGAGCGCCGCAAACGCCACCGTGCTCAGGAAGACGGCGAACATCATCTCGAATTCGGCCTTCCCGGTCAGCATGTCCCGGAACAGCAGGATGACGTTCGCCACGGGTAGAAACTGTGTGGCCGCGTTCAGCTTGACGCCCGGCATACTGGAGAAAAACACGGGAACCATGAGCACCAGGAAGAAGGGCGTGACGTAGTTCTGCGCCTCCTTGAAGCTCCGCGCGAAAACGGCCACCGCCATCATGACGGCGGAAACGAAAAAGGCGAGCGGCACCATGATAATGAGGAAAACGGCTGCGGCGCTCGGTGGAAATTGGAGATCAAACCGGATGGCTTCCCCGAGCACGGGCCGCAACTGGCCCGCCACGAAGGCGAAGGTGGCCGCCATGCTCCCCAGGTTGAGCAGGCCCGTGGCCATCGCCAGCAGGAACACCGTGCCGAACTTGCCCGCCACGATTTCCAGCTTCGTGGTGGGGGTGGAGAGCAGCGTCTCGAAGGTCCCGCGCTCCTTTTCCCCCGCGGTCACGTCCACCGCCGGGTAGAAGGCCCCCAGCGCGAGCATGACCACCATCAGCACCGGCAGCACGATGCCCAGCGCGTTGCCCGTGGCCTTGGCCGGCGGCGCGGTGTCCTTTCGTTCGAGCCGCAGTGGATGAATGTAGTCCATCTCGATTTGCAGGTCGGCCAGCCGGGATTCCAGCAGCGCGTCCCGGTCCTTTTCGAGGCCCTCGCGCAGGCGCGTGGCGGCCCCGGAAGATTCAAACTCCGTGGAGTCATACAGGATTTCCACCTGGACCGTTTTTCCCTCGGCGAGCGCCGCCACGACGGGGCCATCAACCCGAACAACGGCCTGCAGGCCGCCGTCCCGCAACGCGCCAGCCGGATTGTCCGAGTCGACAATCTCGATCTTCTCGATGTCTTCCAGCCACGCGCGCACGGCCTCCGGCTCGGGGGACTGTATCGCGACCTTGGACACGGAGCGGTCCAGCGAGGCGATCTGGACAAGCGCGCCCTGCATGCCCACGATGACCAGCGTGGGGTAGAGGAGCACGGGGACGCCAATCATCATGATCAGGGTGCGCTTGTCCCGCACCGTGTCGAGCATTTCTTTCTTGAATATCGTCCTGACCGTGCGCAGGTTCATGCGGGCTGCTCCGCGACGTTGTCCACAAGTTTCAGGAAGGCTTCCTGGAGGGTTCGCGCCCCCGCCCGCGCGCAGATCGCGTCCATCGTGTCCACGGCGAACAGATCGCCGGCGAAAATCAGGCCAACACGGTCGCAGAGCACTTCGGCCTCCGTCATGTAGTGGGTCGAGAAAATTATGCTGTGCCCGCGCTCCCGCGCGTGGAGAATGAAGTCGAGGATAGTCCGGCTCGTCATGATATCGAGCCCCAGGGTGGGTTCATCCAGAATGAGCACCTTCGGGTCGTGCAGGATCACCCGCGCGATCGATACCTTCTGCGTCTGCCCCGTGGAAAGCGCTTCGCAGCGGCGGTGCAGGAAGGATTCCATGTCCAGCATCCGCGCCAGTTCCTCGATCCGCGACGCGATCCGGTCATCGGGCATGCCGTAGAGGCGCCCGAAGTAATACAGCACTTCCGACGCCGTAAGGCGACCGTAGAGTTTGGTATTCCCAGACAGGAAGCCAATGTCCCGGCGGATGTCGTCACGCGCCTCGTCCGTGCGGACGCCGCCGATCCAGCAGTGCCCGGAGGTGGGGGAGATGATCGTCCCCAACATCCGCAGGAGGGTTGTTTTGCCCGCGCCATTGGGGCCAAGCAGGCCAAACACTTCGCCCGGATCCACCGAAAATGTGGCGCCCTTCACCGCTTCCACCGCCGCGCCGCGGGGCGGATAAAAGACTTTTCGGAGGGATTCGGCGCGCAGCATGGGTACTCCTTCTACTAAGCGGCCCGGAAAGCGTTGCAATTCCGCGCCGGGCATGTCAAGAGCGGTCCCGCGCAACCGGCGCCGCAATCCGCTCACTTCTTTCCGCGAAACACGGAATCCACCACGTTGCGCAGGTATTGTTCGTCCGTGAGGCCAAGCGTCGCCTCCTCGGGAAACGCCGCTTTCTCGCGGAAATGCGCCGCAAGCCGGGCGTACAGCGCGATCCGGTCCGCGGCCTCGAGCGTTTCCCGCCGGATCAGGGACTGCACAAGCAAATCCGCCTCTTCCGGGGCCACCTGCTGGCGCAGCCGCGCCTCGAGGTGGGGATACTCCCGGAAGGAATTGTACTTGCCCGGGAGCACCTGGTTGAAATCGGGCGCGGCATCCCGCGGGAGGCATGTAACAATGCAATTCGCCGCAATATCCCCGAGCCGCTGGTGGTGGCGGTTCAACAGCATGGTCAGCCCGCCCAACAGGTAGGCGACGGGCAGGCCGTCCACGAGGCGAAGCAGGTTGCGCAGCACAATCTGGCTCGGGTGCAGGCGCAGCCCGGAAATGTCCATCACGCGGAGCCGGAGGAGGCGCTTGCCGATGGTCTGGCCACGAAAGCGCCATTCCATCACGATGCGGTACGCGAAACTCGAGGCGAATATGAATAAAATCGCGACCGCCATCGCGATTCCGCCCACCAGCGTAAAAAGGTACGTGGTCCCGCTGATGACGGACGTCTGAAAGGCCGCCAGAATCGCGACATCCACCAGCCACGCCAGAAAACGGGTGAAGGGCCCCGCAAGATAAAGCGAAAACGCCACGCCCTCCGGCGTCCGTATCTCGATCTTACGGCGCAGGTCATTGATCACGCGCGATCTCCTCCCGCGCGCCGACCGGCCCGGCCTCGCTTTCCGCGCCGCGGCCCGACCAGCCCAGGTAGGCCCAGAGCAACGCGAGTTCCGCGGTCCCGAAGGCGATCTTGATTTCATACGGGAGGAAGGGCTCGTGATATTGGGAAAAGAAGGCCTCCACGATGCCCGCCCAGACCAGCATCAGCGCAACGCCGGCAATCAGGGTGACGAGGTCCGGCCCCACGTCGCGCAGCCGGTCGCGCAGGGCGCGATCCGACCCGAATCCGATGAGGGTGTGCCCGAGCACGAGGCCCGCCTGGCCCGCCAGAAAGATGGCGGGCAGCTCGATGCTGCCGTGGGGAAGCAACCACCCCAGCAGGAACACCGTCTGCCCATCGGCCACATAGTCGAACGCCACCGCCCCCAGTATGATTCCGTTGTAAAACAGCAGCAGAAACGTGCCGAGGCCAAAGGTCATCCCGAGCGCCAGCGCGAATATACTCACGCGGATGTTGTTCTGCATCAGTTGTGCGGAAAAAAGGCTCCGGTGGCCTTGCATCCGATCGTCCGTGGCCGATTCTTCATTCGCTACGCGTTCCGACGGGGACCCCAGCAGGTGCTCGAAGGGCATCAGGGCGCCTTTCGCGTCGGGGTCGACGCCCACGACCAGGGCCCCGAAGAGCGCGCCCGCCAGGGTAACCGCCAGGGTAAGCTGGAACGCGCGAATATGGCGGCGAAACGTCGTGGGGAACGTAACGCGGATCCAGTGTGCGGCGTCGAACCGCGCGCGCCGTTGGCGAACTTCGTGGACCTCCGCATACGCGCGCGCGACCAGGTTTTCCAGGTACGCGCGGGTGGCCGGCTCCGCGGAAAACGTCCGGATGCGGGCCAGATCCGAGGCGGTGCGCTGGTAGAGGTAGTTGAATCGCTTAACCTGGTCCAGCGTGAGCGCGTGGCCGGTGCGGCTCTCCAGCAGGTCCAGCGTGGCGTTCAATTCGCTCCAGTAGGGCGCTTCCGCCGCAATAAATCGTTCCAGGTCAATAATCATAGTAATTGCCGCTGTTTTACGTTGACGTACTGCGCCACCAGATCCCCGCAGAGCCGCTCGTGCGCCGTCAGGTGCATGTCCACGCCGTGCCGGTGCAGCGCGCGCTGGGTCTCCCGGAGGCTCTGCCACTGGAGATGTCCGCCGAGGTGGGCGTAGACGTCGTCATCGCCATGCGCTTCGGCGCTGAAGACGGGCCGGACATACGGCGGCGTGATCATGTTGACGAGGACCAGGTGCCGGTTCGAAAGCAGCTCCAGATTCCGCGTCAGGGTCTCGGCGAGCACGGGGTCGTCCAGGTTTGTTAGCAATACGACCAGCGCCCGGCGCCGCAGCCGCATCCGCAGGAATGCGCAGACCTCCTCGAAGTCGGGGTTTAGCAGCCGCGGCTGTAGCGCGCAGAGCGCCTCGCGGCACTGGGCGAAATGGGCGTGCCCCTTGCCCGCCCGGATAAAGGTGTGTACGCGGTCGCTGAATGTCGCGAGGCCAAAGAAATCGCCCTGTTTCTCCGCGGCCAGGCCCAGCAGAAGCGCCGCGCGCAGGAGGTGCTCCAGTTGGGGCTCCGCCGCCGCCCCGGGCAACGCGCGCGCGCTCAGGCGCGAGGCGTCCACCACAACATAGATCTCCTGGGTGCGCTCGATCTGAAACATCTTCGTCACCGGGTAGCCGCGCCGCGCCGTGGCCTTCCAGTGGATGTCTTCAAAACTGTCGCCCGGGAGGTAATCGCGCAGTTGTTCGAAATCCCGGCCCTTGCCCACCTGGCGCTGGGCGTGGATTCCGGCGCCCTGCCGGTTCAAGAATACCGAAGCGAGGCGGTTGCGCTCTTCGATCAGGTTCGGATAGACCCGGATCTCCCCCCGGGCGGGTAGGGAGCAGCGAATGGTCCAGAGGCCAAGTGGCGAGGGGCGTTCCAGGCGCGCCCCGGACACCGTGAAGCGCCCGCGTTCCCGGGGCGTACAGCGCCACGTCAGGGAATAGCGCCCCGGCTCGCCGGGCAGGCGAATCGACTGAACGGCGTCATCCGGCGCGATTTCGGGCGGAAGGAGCAGGCCAACCCGCAAGGTGAGCCCGGGGCGCACGGGTTCTTCCACGGCAAGCGTGGCGGTATAGGCGCCCTCGCGCATCCGGGAGAATCGCGCAACTTCCGGGAGCTGTATCGTGAGCGCCGGCGCATAACGAAGGCCCGCGATCAGGTCCAGGACGGCCACCAGCGCGGCGGTCAGGGCCAGTGCGACGCATGGCAATGCGAGCGTTGGCGCGGCCGCGGCGATGATCGCCAGCGGAATTGCCGTCCAGGCGGTCCAGAACAAGAGTCTGTTCGCGGGGGCCGTCATCGGGGAACCGCCACCCCCACAAGCAACTCCTGAAGGACCTCGTCCACCGTGAGCCCCTCGATTTCGAATTCCGGCCGCAGCACGATCCGGTGCGCCAGCACCGGCCCGGCCAGGTACTTGATGTCGTCCGGCGTCACGAAATCGCGCCCCCGGAGCGCGGCGTGCACCCGGCTCGCCAGAAGAATCGCCTGGGTCGCGCGCGGGCCGGCCCCCACGAGGATGCTGCTGTAGGCGCGCGTCTTCCGGACGATGGTCACGGCGTAGCGAAGCACTTCCTCCCGCACCGCGATGGACTCGAGCGCCTGGCGGCATCCCGCCAGCGCGCCGCCCGTGAGCACCGGCGCCACAGCGTCCCGTTCCAGCACGCGTTCCGGCGCCTCCGCGGACAGCGAACGCAGCGCGAGCGTGATCTCGTCGGTCTCCCCCGGACAGTCCATCCGGATCTTCAGCAGAAACCGGTCCTTCTGCGCTTCCGGCAGGGGGTACGTGCCCTCGTATTCGATGGGGTTCTGCGTGGCGAACACGGTGAAGTCCGGATCGAGCGCGTGGGTTTCCCGGTCAATGGTTACACAGCGTTCCTGCATCGCCTGGAGCAGCGCGCTTTGCGTCTTGGCCGGCGCGCGGTTGATCTCGTCGGCCAGCAGGAAGGTCGTAAACACGGGGCCCTTCACCAGCGTGAACGCGTTTTCCTTGAGGTTGAACACGTTCGTGCCCGTGATGTCCGCCGGCATCAGATCCGGGGTGAACTGGATCCGGCCGAAGTCGCAGCCCAGCACCCGCGCGAGCGTCCGCACCAGCAGGGTCTTGGCGACTCCGGGCACGCCCTCGACCAGCGCGTGCTGGCCCGCGAATATCGTAATCAGCGCCTGGTCTACGACGGGCTCCTGGCCGATGATCACCTTCGCAATCTCGGCGCGGGTGCGCCCGAGTATCTCCTGCAGTTGTGCAACGCTTTCGTTCACGCGTTCGGTCCTTTCCGCGGCGCGTTGAGTCCCGCGCCATTTCCGCTGAATTCCATTACTGCCGCCGCCTCATTTCGCGCACGAGACGATTGTACCGTTCCGAGATGGTTTCCCGCGCGCCGCCCGGCTCGCGGAGGCCGGCGTGAAGCGCCTCGACCGCATCGGCCCGGGGATGGCCGTGAAAATGCCCCCGCCATTCCTTCATGCACGTTTCGAGCAGTTGTCCCCGAGGGATGAAACGCACCAGCAAGTTGTCCAGCCCTTCCTGGTGGCTTCGCGCGCTGCCCGCCGCCTCGCGCGGCGCGCGCTCCACACGGGGCAACAACGCCGTCGCGTTCTTCCACACAAACAGGCCGCCGATCAGGATAGCCGCCAGCAGGACCCCATGCAGGCGGTAACGCCGCACCAGGGTCATAATCCGGTCTCGTTGTTGCGTGCCCAGGTGCGCCTCGCTGAACAGGATCCGGCTCCGGTCGCCCGCGAGCCACGCGAGAAATCCGCTCGCCCGGTGCTTGCGCAGCGCCTCATTGCTCAAGAAGTAGGAGTCGCTGCACAATACAATGGAGCCCGATCCCAGAACCATCTCCATGGCCACGATCCACGGGCGCTCCGTACTGCCGCCCGGACGCAGGTAAACCGGATCCCAGCGCGGGGCCGCCCCGCGGAAATACAGGCCCGAGACGGAGGCGAGCACCGCTTCGATATTCTCCCGATCACCCGCGCGCACCGCGCCAAAGCCACCTTCGGCCTGCTGGAAATCGTAGGAAAAGCCCCAGCGCTCGGAAATATCGACCACTTTCGCATCCTCGTCCTTCTTGGCTCCCGCGCGCCCGTCTTCTGGGGCCTCGTCCGCGTCCGGCGGCGCGGCGGAGTCACCGGCGTGATTGGTTTCTGGGGCCTCCTCGGGATGCGTATCGTCTTGATCGTCCGCGGAACGGTCCGGCGGCTCGCTATCGCCTTCGTCGCCGGGCTCTTCGTCCATTTGATCGGAACTGGGTTTCTCGTCTGGCTCGTCGCGCGATTTCGAGGCGCGCTCCCGGACCTTCAAATCATCCAGCAAGAAGTTCAGCGCGAATCGGTCGGTCAACGGGCGGAAGGCAATCACAACCCGGCCGCCCTGCATCGCGAAGGCCTCCACATTCTCCAGCACTTCCACGGGATCCGGGCCCAGGCTGGCCCCCGCGATAAACAGCGCCGCGTCCTGCCCGTCCGGGATGCGATCGAAGGGCCGGATGTACCGCTCCAGCGTGGTGTCTGGCAGCGCATCCAGGGCCTCGTAGAGCGCCATTGCGCCCTGGGGATCCGCGCGGTAGGTGGAGTACGGCGCGTACACTTCGCCGGAGGCGGCGTGCAGCCGGAATACGGCGGCCACCGCGATCACGAAGCCCAGCAGCGCCGCCAGGCCCGCCGATATGACCCATTTCGCATTACTGAACCGCATCGCGCAGGCGCTCCCGGCAGGTGTGCAATTCGTCCAGCGTTTCCGGCCCGGCCGTATGCTCCCCGTACCACACGCACTCGTAGATCAGGGCGCCCCGCGAAAAGGCCGCCGGCGCGCCGCCCAGAATGGCCGCGCGCCGGTTGATTTCGCGATCATAGTCGTAATTCGACTTGTGCCGGGCGATCCGGATGATTTCCCGTCCCGCGAGGGTCGCGAGAATCGCAAAAAATGCTGCGCGGGATGCGAGACGGTATTCGCCCCGGGCCGCCAGTTCGCGCGCCAGTTGCAGCCACTCGTCTTCCGGCAGGGCCGCCGCGCTGGTTTCTTCTTTTTCGATGTCGGGGCGCTCCGCGGGCGACGCCAGGGCGGGCTCCGCCGCGGGCTGGCGCGTGCGCCAGGTGCGCCATAGCAGGAAGACCGTGGCGAAGGTCAGCACAACGGCCAATAGTGCAATGAGCAGCCGTATCGACGGATTGAAGGCCCCCGTCCGCCACCCGGATCCCCCGTCGGCGTTACCGCCACGGAGCCAGGTCATGAAACGGTCCCACATATCCTTGACGAAATCAATGGCGCGCTTGACTCCATCGCGAATGGTCTCGCCCAGGTCGGCCAGGGCCCGGATTAGCCAGGGCGTATCCACGTTGGGGCTGGCCTCGCGCGGCATACGCCACGTGTACTTGATCTCGGCGAGTTCGCGCTCGATCGCCTCGTCGAGCGCGGCCTGGTCCACCTTGGGCGAGGCGGTTTGTGCGCCGGCGGGGGTTGATCCAAGCGCAAGCAGTAGCAACACAGCCGCGGCCCCGGCTGCCGCGGCCCGGTTCGCCTGGCGCCGCAGTGTCTCCAGCCGCACCCGCAAGTCCGCGCCCGTGCGCGTGGACGTCCCCTGGTGGCAGCGAAGTACGCAAGCGGCCTTTAAAATGGGGTCCAGACAGATATACGTGAGACAGGCCGCCAGCGCGGCCAGGGTGGGATTGCCCATGACCGCGCCCGGATTCAGGGCGTACAGGGTTTGCGCGCCGGTGAGAATGTGAAAGAATTCGATGGCGAACGCGAGCCCGGTGAATACGTTCACGAATACGATACAGGGGAAGGGGGAGAGCGGCAGGACCGCCAGCAGGATGGCGCCGCCGTAGGCGTAGCCAATAAGCAGCACAAGCGGATCGTCCGAACCCGACGGCGCCAGCGCGTCCAGTAGCGGAAAACTCACAAGATATGTGAGCGCGCCGGTGCACACGAGCAGGGGGCTGCACGCCCAGAGCAGCATATGCGCCTGGCGCGGCCATCGCATGGCTTCCGTGCCGGCATTCAACACGATCTCGCGGCATCCAGACGGGCGCCCGTGTTCCAGCGCCGAGGCGTTCTGGTAGAAGGTCGCCGCGATCCCCATCGGGATGATCGTCAGGAAGGCCGCCGGATACACGATCACCGCGGTCGCGTGCAGGGCCCCCTGGCGGCACAGGGCGTACAGCAATTCCGGCGCGCGCCAGCGTTCGGGGGCCGTATCATGAAGCCGCGCCGCCAGATGCATCGCAAAGCGCGCGTGCATGGCCTTCATCCACAAAAAGAGCAGCGCGAGTCCGAGCGCGCCGGCGCTCGCGTAGTGGTGCGCGAAGGCGCTGCTGGTCATCGCGGCCCAGTAGGCGAGGAGTCCCGCAATAAAGGGGAGGGTTCCGACCAGGTACAGCGATGCCGGCAGGGGGCCGGCGCGAACGATGAGCTCAAGCGCCGCCTCCGCCAGGACGAACGGAGACGCCGGCGGGGCGGCCTGCTCGGTTGCGCGCCGGAATTTCATGGCGCGTCCTCCACGCCGTCCCGGGCCGCGGGCGCCGCGTTGCCCAGCGCGCCGTTGAACGCGTCGTGAAAACTGGAAGGGAGCAAGAGGAGGGTTTGACCGGCGGCGAAAAAAACCAGCCAAAGCACGGTCAGGGCCGCGACAAACTGAAAAAACGCGCGAAAGGGCACGATTCGGGCGGGCCGCTCTGCGGGCTCGGCCAGGGCTGCTTTCAGGCACCCGGCGCACAGCAGCCGGTGCTCGTGTTCCGTCACGCACTCCCGGCAAAAATGCCGGCGGCACGACGGGCAACGGGCGACCGCTTCGCGCTGGTCGTGATTAAAGCATTTCGTGTGCGTGAGGGAAGCCAAATACAGTCCTTCTGGAAGCTGTAGCCGCATGCCCGGCTTACCGGCCCCCGCGGGGCCCGGCCGGAGGCCCATCTGCCGCGTACTACAGTACCGATAGGCGCGCGCTACATCAAGTGGCCGCGCGCGGCCCCGGGCCGCCCTTAATTGCACCCGTCTTCCCGGGAACAGCGCGTTCCCGGCGATTTCCGAAAAAGGAGCGCGGAGATGGCAAGGCGGTTGCGCGCGATGCGCCGGTACGCCCACCCCGCGCCCGGCAGTGCAAAGCACCAGGCGAAAAAGCGCCCGCCGGGCATCATGGCCAGCAACGGGGGAAAGGCTTTCTCGGCGGCAAAACAGCGCCCGTCGGGAAGCACCAGTTGCATCGCCTCCAGGCAATCCTCAAGCGATACCATCGGCGCGCGCCGCGATCGCTCCAAATCCTGGCAGGGCAGTGACTCCAGGCGATCGGGCGGTATGCGCTGCTCCAGCCAGCGCCGCGCGCGCTGGCAGAGCGGGCAATTCCCGTCATAAATCAGCAAGGCGGGCTCCGCCACGACGCCCGGCGGGCGCTCTGGCGCGGCCTTGGTCATTTCTCGCGTTTCTTGCGGAGTTGATCCGGAATCACCATCCGGTTGCCGAGCCGACCGCCCTGGGGGGGCGCGGGCAACTCGGGCACGATCACTTTCCGCCGCTGTTTCGCGGATTTTCGCCGTTCTTCCACCGCGTCGATCACATCGTTCATTTCCGTGCTGTCACGGGCCATGATGCGCGCGCGCATTTCGTGCATCGCGGTGGCGCATTCCCGGTCCAGCGCCATCAGACACTTGCGACAGAGGCGCTTGGTTTCGCTGATGGCCGGCGCCCCGCAGCGGCCGCATTTCGCGTCGGAGTCGTGGGCGATGTTCTCGATTCGCCCCTCGCGCAGCATGCGGAGCACACAGTCGAAAGAGACGTCGGCCTCCAGCGCCACCTGTTCCGCGGTCATATCCGGCGCCCGCAGCAGCGCATCGCGAATCCGGGCGTAGTCCGCGTCCTCCGCGGGCTGGCAGGCATTGCACACCTCGGACAGAATCCGGTTGTACAATTTGTTGCAGCGCGCGCATTTGGCAAGTCGGACGTTCAATCGAATTCTCCCGCGTTTCACCACCTAGTATACCACCCATGGTAGCCTGAACGGCTATCTTCGGGCAAAACGTATGATTTTTTTGAGCGCGGAGACCACTTCGTGGACGTTTCGGTCCGTCAGCTGGGGATGCAGGGGCAGCGAAAGGACTTCCCGGGAGGCGCGGGTCGCCACGGGGAACATTTCCGGTCGCAATCCGAGCGCTTCCCGGTAGTAGGCGTGGAGGTGAAGGCCATAAAAATGCACGCCCGTGCCGATATTTTCCTGGCGCAGCGCATGTGCAATCTCGTCGCGGGACAGACGCAACCGTTCCAGATTCAGGCGGATGGCGTACAGGTGCCAGGCGTGGTCCACTTCGGGACGGACGGCGGGAAGCTGGATCTCCTCGACATCGCGCAGCACTTCGGTATACATCCGCGCCAGCCGCCTGCGCGCGGAACGGAACGACGCAAACTTCTTCAATTGCGCTACGCCCATCGCCGCGCTCACATTTCCCATCAGGTACTTGAAGCCCGGCTCCCGCACTTCCAGGGGCCGCGCCAGCGCGCTGCGCCCGTAACGGTCCCACGCCGTGTTGTCGAGCCCGTTGGTCGCCAGCATCCGGATATGGGCCGCGCGATCCGGATCCGATAGCGCGATCATGCCGCCTTCCATGGTGGTGATGTTCTTGATGGAGTAGAAGCTGAAGCAGGCCGCCGGGCTTTCCGAGCCGATCGGCGCGCCCCGCCAGGCGGCCCCCAGGGCGTGGGCGGCATCTTCCACCACGGGTAGGCCGTACTTCTTGGCCACGGCCCGGATCGCGTCCAGATCGCAGGGATGCCCGCCCAGGTGTACGGGGATAATGGCCCGGGTGCGTTCCGTGATGGCCGCTTCGAGCGCGGCCGGGTCCAGGTTGAGCGTATCGGGGTCCACATCCGCGAAGACAATACGCGCGCCCATATTCAAGATCGTGTTGCCGGTCGAGGCCCATGTGATCGGTGGCGAGATGACCTCGTCGCCCGGCCCCACGCCCAGATCCACGAGGCAAAGGTGAATCGCCGCTGTGCAGGACGTGACCGCGACGGTATGCCGCGCCTGGACGCTATCCGAAAACGCCGCCTCAAACGCGGGTATCTGGTGACCCGAGGTCAGCCAGCCGCTGCGCAGCGTCTCCAGCACGGCCTGTTCCTCCTCCTCGCCGAGCGAAGGGCGGCTCAAGGGCACAAAGCGTGACGCCGCCGGGTCCCCGCCCTCGGGGACGGGTGTATTGCGCAGGCGCTGGATACGGCGAACGTTGAAATAGGGTTCATCGAAGGGATCGCCCTGCATGGAACGGACGCAATCCGATATCTCCGCGACCCCGCTTTCCAGCGTGTGTTCACACTGAAAGCCCAGGCGGGCGGCAAGTTTTTCGACATTTATGCGGAAGCTGCGCCGATCGTCGTCGTCGATGGCCCGGTCGACGCTCGTCCCCGGAATAAGCCCCGCTACCGCGTCCGCCAGCGCACGGATCGGCAGGTTCAGCGCCGCGTTGCCGAGGTTGAAGATCTCCCCGCCGGGCGCCGGGGCGGAAAGCATCGCCCCATAGGCCCGCGCCGCGTCGTCCACATGGATAAACGACCGCCACTGGTTTCCACCGCCACGGACCTCGATGCGCCCGTCTCGCAATGCGGTGGCGACCATCTGGTTGATGGCGAGATCGAAGCGCATGCGCGGGGACACGCCAAAAAGCGTGCCCGAGCGCACGATGACAGGTTCGAAGTGGGCGCCGGCAAGCGACAGCAGCCCCCGCTCCGCGGCCAGCTTCGATTGCGCGAACGCGGTCACCGGATTGGGGGGACTGGCCTCGTCGAGCCACTCGAAGGCAGCCCGGCCATACACCGCGCAGGTGGAGGCAAACACCAGGCGGCGGATCCCGGCCTGGATCGCGCGGCGCGCCAACTCCAGCGTGCTTTCCACGTTGATATCCGCCGCCATTTCGGGATCAAGGTCGCAAGAGGGGTCGTTGACGAGGGCGGCGAGATGTATGATGGCGTCCACACCCTCCAGCAGTTGCTCGTGTTCTTGCAGGCGCCTTATATCGCCCTCCACCAGCTCGAGGTCTGGGTTCTGAAGGCAGGCGCGAAGACCGTCAAAGCCGAAACAGCCCCGGTCAAATACCCGGACCGCCCAGCCCGCCTCCAGAAGCCGCGGAACCAGGCGGCAGCCCAGGTAGCCCGCGCCACCCGTAATCAGGACGCGCATGCCGTAGCTCTCCCTCGTGCCGGTGAAATCATGGCCGGAGTATACCATGGCGCGGCGCCGGCGGCGACTTCCAGAAGGGCCGGCGGTTTTGCTATTGTTTGGGCGGCGGCGGCCCGAAAAAGCATCCCGGCTGGGGCCGCAATAACCTGCGGAGCGGCGCCCATGGGCCGAGGACGAGCCGAAACAGAGGACAGCGGGCAACTGGAGTTCGGATTCGAAACCCTTGCCCCGCACGTTCCACGGCAACTCGTGCTTCACCGGGAACCCGCCGCGGAGCCCGCCGGACTGCGCGCCGCGGTTCCGAATGCGGTTCCGCCCGCGACGGCGCCCGCGCAAGATGCCCGCGCTTCCACCCAGGCGCGCGCGGACGCCCTGTGGCGGCATCTCACTCAGGCGACCGGAGTGCCCATCCGGCTGCGCATTACGAACAACAGCTCGACAATGATGAGCTTGCGCTATCACCGGGACGGGAAGACGGCCCTGATCGGTCTGCACCACATGTTCCTCGACGCGCCCTTCGATATCTGGAAGGCCCTTTCGGCCTGGGTGCTCAAGCCCAGGGCGCGCGCGGCGGGCCAGAAACTCGAAGCCTTTATCGCCGGCAACCGGCACTTGATCCGGAACGCGCCCCGGCGCGGCGCCGCGCTGCGCGCGCGCGGACATGTCTTCGATTTGGACGAGCTGTACCGTGAAGTCAACGCGGATGAATTCGGCGGCGCGGTGGCCGCGCCCATCACCTGGGGCAAGATGCCCAACCTGCGGCGGCGGCGCTCCATCCGCTTCGGCAGTTATTCCCCGGGCGAAAACCTCATTCGCATTCATCCCTTGCTCGATCAGGATTTCGTTCCGCGCTTTTTCGTCCGCTATATCGTTTTCCACGAAATGCTGCACGCCCATATGGGCATTGAAGAGGCTCCGGGCGGAAGGCGCCTGATCCATCCCCCCGCCTTTCGTGCCCGGGAAGCGGAATACCCGGATTTTGAGCGCGCCGTCGCCTGGATGGATGAGCCGCGGAATCTCCGGCGCCTGCTGGGCGCCCGGCGCGACACGCCGTGACCCCCTCCCGGAGCGCGTCCGGGGCGGGCGCCCGCCGGGCGCTCGCCGGGGTCCTGTTCGCGGCGCTGTCGGTGGGTCTGGCCTGCGCCGCGATGGTCGTCTCCTTCCTGGTGGTGCGCCACCTGGCGGGCCCGGCCCGCGGCCGGGAGGAACTGGACCCGGCGGTGCTCCAACGCGCGAGAATTCTACGTGGCTTCAGCAACGAACTCGTGACGCTGTGCAACGACTACCACCGCCGCTTTCCCGCCGGGATGGCCGGCGCCGGCGCCTCGAACCGCCAATGGGCGGATCGGGTCTTTCGGCGTGACCTTCAATTCCTTCAGGACCGAATCGATGCTATACTACCCGATACCCTGCCGGAATACGTGAATCTGCGGGCGGCGGTGCACCGTTGCGCGGCGATGGCGCGCCACCCGGGGGATCAATTGCTCCGCGAGCAAACGCTGCGCGAAGTCGCCCGGGCGACAGAGGCGATCGAGGCGCACCTGAGGGCGCTGGGGGCGGAGGTCAAGGCCGGCCCGCCCCGGGTGCGGCCGCGATTCGGCGGTGACGCCGCGCCCGTAACGCCGTAAACTGCTCCCGGCGCTGTGGTTGAATTGCTACCGGCAGGTTTCGTTGGCTCCGAAAGGGTTTCATGTGATGTTTCTCCGGCTCGCTTGTAGGATGCGTGTAAGGCAAACTGGAAGGGAAACGGCATGGCGAGCGAGCTGCGGTCCGTCGCGGAGTCACGTATGAGCGGCGCGCACGACCAGACCGACGAGCAGTTGATGGCGGCGCTGGACGCTGGCGACGATCAGGCGCTGGCCGCCCTCGTCGAGCGCTACCAGAACGACATATTCCGGTTCTGCCTGCATTACCTGAAGAATGTCGAATCCGCCCGCGAAATGGCGCAAGAGACCTTCCTGCGGATCTACACCGCGCGCGCGCGCTTCGAAGTGGACCGCAAGTTCAAGCCCTGGATGCTCTGTATCGCCCGGAACCTCTGTCTGAACGAGTTGAAGCGGCGAAAAACGGTGCAGATCGAGGCGCTGGAAGACTTTGCGGGCGCCATGCGCGAAAGCCGTACCGGTCCGCCGGAGGAGAATCCGTACGAAATCCTCCTGGCGCAGGAGCGGCACCGCTTTCTATTGGGCATTCTGGACGCCCTGCCCGACGATGCCCGCGAAATCGTCGTGCTTCGTTATTTTCAAAAGCTGTCCGCGCGCGAAATTGCGGATATCGTAAACAGCACCGAAGGCGCCGTGCGGACGCGCCTCCACCGGATCCTAAAGCAGATGCGAGACGATTACGCGCTCGCCCGAGACGACATGTGATCGCTGACGACAAAAACTACAACGAGCAGATGGCCCTGCTGCTGGATCGGCCCGGCGCCGGCGCGGACCTGGCCGCCGCGCGCGACCGCCTACAGCGGGACAGCGCGTTTCGCGCGGATTTCGAGTCCCTCAATCGGGTGGCGGGCGATCTGGAAGCCCTGGGTGGCGCGTTGCATGATGGCGCGGGCCGCGTTGATTTGCGGGAGGACATTCGCGACGCCATTATCCACCATGCCATCGAAGACCTTGCCGTCGCGCAAGCCAGCCCCTTCGCCGATCTTGAGGACGCGCTGGGAGCCCTTCGTTCCAGCTTCAATGCCGCGTCGGGCGAGGTCTCGCTGGTGCGCGACGTGATGGACGCGGTGGCCGCCGCCCGGAAAAGCGATTTCGAACTGGAGCTTCCCTTCTCTGAGGAGACCCGCCGGTTGCGCGCCCTGGGCGAGGAGATTCGCGCGCATGCGCCGCGGGCGGATCTGCTCGATCCCGTGTTGTCCGAGGTGGCCACGCGCCGAGGCGCACGCGTACTGGCGCCCATGCGGGCCCGGCCTGCCGCGGCCGGCACGGTCCGTGTCGCCCCCGCAAACCGGCGCGCAAGCCGGTTCCTCATGGGGCTGGCCGCTGCGGCCTGCGCGATTCTGGCCGCAATCGGCCTCTACGCGCGTTTTGCGCAAGAGCGCCCGGATGCGCCGCAAGTCACGGAGCGAGCCGGCGGGCCGGAAGGCGACGCCGCGCGCGAGAACGAAGAAATGGCGGCCTTGCGGGAAATCGAATTCCCCGTGGCGGATCCCGGCTCGGTCGTGATAGAGCCCCCGGCTTCGGACGTGGAGCCCGAGGAATCCCGGCCCCGGATGAACGAGCGGGAGCCGCTCACGCTTCAAGAAGTCATCAACGCGCGGCGCCGGGACCTGGTGAATGATACGCGGGCCGTGGCGGCGCTGGCGTCGCTCACGGAAGACGAGGCGAGCGAACTCCTGAAGTCGATGGATCTCTCGGTGGAAGCCCTGATTGGCGCCACCCAGTTTCTGTCCATCGAAGAGGCCATCGCGGTGCTCCGGGCCGCCATTGCGGAGAATCCGGACGATCCCCACCTGCGGTATGCGCTGGCGCAAAACCTTGCCGGCGATCCCGGCGCGGCCCTGGAGCGCCAGGAACACCTCGCCCGGCTGGCGGCGGCCGACGGGGAGAACGGCCTGCCGCATTACCTGATGGCGTCGGACTACCTGGCCCGCGGGGAGACCGCCCTGGGCCTCGACGCCCTGTCGCGCGGCTCCGCATACAATGAGTCTTCGGCCTACGCCCTGGAGGCGGCGCGCCAGCGGGAAGCCGCGTTCATCGCAAGCGGTCTCGACCGCGACGTCGCGCGCTTCCTGGCGCTCGCCGGAGCGGGGGACGCAGAGTATGGGGATATCGCCACACTCCGGAATGAACTGCTGGACTACGGTGCGCATTACGAGGAGATGGGCGAGTTCGAGACCGCGCGGCAGATCTACAACGCCGTAAACCAGTTGGGCCAGCAGATCGCCGTCGGCGCCGACCTGGCCGTGGAGCGGCATTCCGGACTCGAAACCCAGCAGGAAGCCATCCTTGCCATTCAAGGCATCGCCGAGGCCTTCCAGGATCCGGAAATTGTGGCCTTCCTTGGCAACCAGTTGGCCAATCTCGCTTCCGGAATCGCCAACGTGACCCACTATATCAGCGCCCGGCAGGACATGGTAATGAACCCGGCGACCGCGTCCCGGCTGAACTGGCCCGCCCTGCTGGATCGCATGATCACGAGCGGCGACCTGGATATTGGCGATTTCTTGAATTGACCCGGATAGCGGCGCTTTCAGCGTGGCGCGATTGGCGCCTCGCGTAGACCTTCGCAGGCGTCCGCCACGATGGTCGCGACCGCCTCGGACATGGCTTGCGCGAGCCGCGCCAGGGCCGTATCCGAGATGGGGGACGCGGGGTTGGCGCCGTCCAGGGAAACCGAGGCGAGCAGCTGGCCTTCCCAGGTGTTCGCCACGCCGCCGCCTTCCCGCACGACGAGGTGTACTTCCACGACCGCCTCGGGCGCTTCTCCCGTGAAATCGGCCTCGAAGCGAACCAGTTCGCCCGTCAACATGTAATCCGGTCGCGCCATGTCGGCCGCGTTCCCTGCGTCGCGAAAGAGCCCCAACTGCTGTATGCCCTGAAGCAGCGCGCGATCCAGGACAGCCGCGGGCGTTTCGGCCCACTCCGCCCGAGGAAAATAGGCCAGGCGGTTCGGCTCGTCGGTATACGCGATCTCGGCCCTGTAGGGTCTCGCCGACGCAAGCGGACGAATTCCGAGCGTCGTTCCGCTGCTTTCCGCGGGCGCCACCGAAATCTCGGGGCGCACCGTGTAATAGCGGATCGGCGCCACCACGGGCGTTGAAAGGCAGCCCGCCAGGGCGAGCGCGAAGCATCCAAGGATTGTTTGGCGCGGTAAACGCATGGGATCCTATTCCTTAATCCGTCCCTTGCCACGAACCAGGGACGAGGGGTCTTGTCTCAGTTGGTTCAGCAGTGAGTCCAGCGTCAGCAGCGTTTCGCTCGTACTCTGGAGCGTCGTGCGCAGACTGTGCTCTATATTGTCCGCCTCGTGCAGCATGGTCGCCGAAGAATTATCCAGGTTCTCCACGGACGCGCGCAGTTGCACCGTCAGCGAGGCGATGTCTTCCAGAGCACGCTCCACTCCGGAGCCCAGGGCCTTCACGTCGATCTCCTCGGCCTTGGCCGTCGCCACCCGAAGAAACTCGCTTGCGTCCGCCGAGGTGGCCCGCAGATCGCGGCCCAGCGCCAGCGCCTCGTCCGCGAGCGGCTCTATCCTGCCATCCAGCTTCTCGATGGAACCCTGCGCGGTGCGGATCGTCGCGCTCAGATCGTCGCCCACAGTCTGCATTTTCTCGATCGTGGCCCGCGCATGCTCAATCAAATTCGTGAGCTGCCCCGGCTCCAGGCCCCGGAATCCCTCCTCGAATTTGCCGACAATCACCGTGACATCGTCCATCAGCGCCTCCACCTTCGTGCTGATCGCGGCAAAGGCGGAGGGGCGGGACGGGATCTGGCTCCCCGGGGGGAGCGGGCCCGCGTCCGTGTCGCCACCGGACAATTCAATGGCCATGGTGCCCGCCGCCAGGCTGTAGAGCACCAGCTTCGCCTCCACGCCCCGCTGCAGTTCAATCTTATCGGGATTGATCAGAATTTCGATATTGGCCCGGTTCGTGGGCGTCACGGAGATGTTCGAAACCTTGCCAATCGGCACGCCGAGATACTGGACGATTCCGCCCTCGTACACGCCGAGCACCGATTCCTGGAATTCCAGCCAGTACGGGACGCCTTGAGACGTATAGGTCCCGGAAATGTACGCGAGTGAGCCGGCGATGAGCGTCCCGCACACGGTCAGGAACACGCCAACCTTTATCTTTACTTTTTTCGTCGCCACGGCGAACTCCTGCGTGCGCGTTGCGATAGCGGCCCCCGCGGGCCGCGCCGCCGCTCACGAAATATTGCGCTGCGCGATAAACTCATCCGGACGGCGGTCGAACATCTGCCGGACGCGTTCCACGTCCGTGTTTTCCGCCTCTTCCAGCGTGCCCGTGAAGATCACCTTGCCGCGGTCCAGCATCATAACGCGGTCGGCCACTTCGCGGATCGAATCGAGCTCGTGCGTTACGATAACAAATGTGAGCCCCAGAAGCTTGCGCATGTCCAGAATCAACTGGTCCAGCCCGGCCGCCATAATCGGGTCCAGGCCGGCCGAAGGCTCGTCAAAAAACACCAGCGGCGGGTCCAGCGCAATGGCCCGGGCCAGGCCCGCGCGCTTGCGCATGCCGCCGGAAAGCTCGCTCGGCATCAGGTGCGCCGCATGTCCGAGGCCGACCAGGCTCAACTTCATTCGGACAATGGCCTCCACCAGCGTTTCGTCGATATTCCCGTACTCCCGAAGCGGCAGCGCCACGTTGTCGCCGACCGTCATCGAATTGAACAGGCCGCTGGACTGAAACGCGATACCGATCGTGCGCTGGAGCGTCGCCAGCTCGTCCTCGTCGAGCGCGCAGAGGTCTTGGTCGCGGTAGACAATACTGCCGCTCGTTGCGCGGTGCAACCCGCACATGTGCCGCAACAGGGTCGTCTTGCCGCACCCGCTGCCGCCCATAATCACGAAGATCTCGCCCGGACTTACGGCGCACGATATCCCGTCCAGGATAAGCGTGCTCCCGTAATGCGTCACGAGGTCTTTCACTTCAATGATGGGGGAATTCATGCCGGGGAACGCCTGGATTCGTCTGCCGTATGCCGCGAGACGCGCCGGGCGGCGTCATGCGAGCACATAATAAAATATCGCCGCGAAGATGATATCACACGTAATCAGCATGAAGATATCCATCACCACGGCCCGCGTCGTCATCAGCCCGACGCCGCGGGAGCCGCCGCTGACCCGGAAGCCGTTGTGGCACCCGATTAGCACGATGCCAATCGAGAAGATCACGGTCTTGAGGAAACCCTGAAACAGATCCTCCATGTAGGCCGAGTTGAGTGTCTGGTTGAACCAGACCGAGGGCTGGAATCCGAGCACGAAAATTCCCCAGACGGACCCGCCCAGAATACCCGACACCATGCCCAGCGCGACCAGACAGGGAAGCACAATCAGCAGCGCCAGCAGCTTGGGCGCGACCAGAAACTGGCTTACGTTAAGCCCCATGCCGCGGAGCGCGTCGATCTCCTCCTGCACCTTCATCGTGGCTATCTCGGCGGCGATCGCCGCGCCCGTCCTCGCCGAAACAACTACGGCGGTCATGATTGCGGCGAGCTCGCGCGCAAAGCCGATCATGATGATGTCGGCCACGAAAATGGTGATACCGTAGGCCTCCGCCTGTTTTGCCATCAGCATCGCGATGATCAGTCCGAGCAGAAAGTTCATCAGGCACACGATGCCGACCGCGCGCACGCCCATTTCATGCATCTCGTCGATGAAGATGTTCCAGCGGAAGCCCCGGCCCTCCAGGGGGGCGACCACCGTCCAGTAGACCGCGTCAATGCACAGGTCCAGAAAGGCCAGGAATTCGGTATACCACGTGATGGCGTTGCCGCCGAAGTTCTCAAAAAAGCCTACGCGCGGCGGAGCCGCCATCGCGCCGGGCTCCAGCGCCGGCTGCACCAGCTCCACGAGCTCCGCCACGTGCCCCGCCTGGCCGTCCAGCCGGATTTCCGCCTCCCGCGCGTGAATATGCGCCGCCATCTTGACGAGCCAGGCCCCGCCCAGTGTGTCCATGTCGCGGGTCCTGGACAGGTCGATGACGACCGTGGACCCTGGCGCGATGGGCGATTTCCGGAGAGTCTCCCACACGCCTTTCCCGGTGTCGCGGTCCAGGATCTCGGGGCAGGGCACCACGCGGTCGCTCATTCCCCGCCCTCCAACAGCGCCCGGAACCCGTCTTCGTCCAGGACCGGCACGCCCAGTTTGGCGGCTTTCTCCATCTTGGATCCGGCGTTTTCCCCCGCAATCAGGTAGTCCGTCTTCTTGCTGATGCTGCCCGACGCTTTCCCACCCAGCGCCTGAATTATTTCGTGGATTTCGTCCCGCGTATATTGCGAGAGTTTGCCGGTGACCACGAAGGTCCTCCCGGTGATGCGCGGGTTCTCCGTTACTTCGGCGGCGCGGTCCGCGTCGAGACGGACGCCGCTTTCGCGAAGCCGCGCAATCAAGGCCTGGTTCTCGGGGACCTCGAAAAAGTCCACGATGCTCTGCGCCACCACATCGCCGATCTCGTTGACCGCCTTCAGGTCTTCCACGGACGCGGCCATGAGGTCGTCTATCGCGCCAAACGTCCGCGCCAGAATATCGGCGATGGTGCTGCCGACATGCCGGATGCCCAGCGCATGTAAAAGATATCGGAGGCCGCGCCCCTTGCTGGCTTCAATCGCCGCGACCAGGTTTGCGGACGATTTCTTACCCATCCGATCAAGGCCCTCGACGGTCTCCGCGTCCAGCGCGTAGAGATCGGCGGGGCCCTGGACCAGCCCGCGTTGAACCAACTGCTCCACGATCGCCGGCCCGAGCCCCTCGATATCCATCGCCTGGCGGCTGGCGAAATGGGCGAGCCGTTCCTTCAGTTGGGCGGGACAGGCCAGGTTGACGCACCGCAACACGGCGTCGTCCGGGTCCTTGTGGACCTCGGATTCGCAGACGGGGCACGCCGCCGGCACGGGAAACGGTGTGCTGTCGTCCGGCCGCAATTCGGGAATATACCGCAATACCTGGGGGATTATCTCGCCGGCCTTCTGGACCTCCACCGTGTCGCCCACGCGCAGATCCTTCTTGGCCAGATCTTCGAAGTTGTACAGGGAGGCCCGCTTCACAACGGTCCCCGCCAGCGGCACAGGGTCGAGCTCCGCCACCGGCGTCAGCGCCCCGGATTTGCCTACCTGTACCGAAATGGCGTTCAGTTTCGTGCGTGCGGTCTCGGCGGGGAATTTGTAGGCGATGGCCCAGCGCGGCGACTTGGATCGGAACCCCAGGTGGCGCCGGTGCTCCGGATCGTCCACCTTGACCACCATGCCGTCGATTTCGTAGTCCAGTTCAAAGCGGCGCTGCGCCCAGGCGTCGCACGCCGCGATAACGCCCTCGATATCATCGCAACGTGTGTAATGCGGGTTCACGGGAAATCCATACGCCGCAAGGCGCGCCAGAGTCTCCGCGTGCCGCGTCGCGGGCGCGTTATCATCCGGGACGATGTCGTACAGGCAGATCGACAGCCGCCGCCGGGCCACCTCCCGCGAGTCGAGCAGCTTCAGCGTGCCCGCCGTCGTGTTTCGCGGGTTCCGGTAGGGCTCCTCGCCCGCAGCCTCCCGAATCTCGTTCAAGCGCTCCAGTTCCGCCCGCGTCATGAAGACTTCCCCGCGAACCTCCATCGTTGCGGGGGCGTCTTCGCTCAGGCGCAGCGGCAGGGATCGGATCGTCCGCGCGTTTTGCGTAATGTCGTCGCCCTGGCTGCCGTCGCCCCGGGTGATCGCCTGCCGGAAGGCGCCGTTTTCATAACGCAGGGCGATGGCCACCCCGTCGAGCTTGAGCTCCACTACGTACGCCGGGGCCTCGCCCTCGAGGCGCTGGCGCACCCGCCCGTCAAATTCGCGCAATTCCGCCTCGCTGTACGTATTGTCGATCGAAAGCATGGGAACCCGGTGCGCCACCGTCTCAAAGTGGTCCAGGGGCGCCCCGCCCACCCGCTGGGAAGGGGAGTCGGGGGTGCGCAGGACCGGCCAGCGGTTCTCCAGGGCTTCCAGCTCCCGAAGCAGTGCGTCAAATTCCGCGTCGCTGATCTCCGGCCGCGCCTCGACATAGTAAAGCCGGGAATGCCGCTCGATATCCGCCTTCAGGGCGTCGTAGCGGGCTTGCGTTGGCATGTCGGGAAGGTCGTCGGGGTTCTGCATGGGCCGCATTATAGCCAAACCCGCCCGGCGGTTAGTAGGGTGGGAGTGGATGACACAAACCGAAGGGATCGGGGAATATACTCCCTGTCCCGGTCGCGAACACACCCCGCGCCCGGGGCGAAGCGATTCTCCGGGCGCGCCGATCAGTTGCAGCGCGGCGCTACCATCGGTTACAACGTACTCCGGGCGTGGCCTTTCGTTTGGAGAATGAGTACGATGGTAGACCTCACAGCGCTCAAGGACGCGGCCGAGTGGTCGCGGGCGCGCAAGGAGATACTGGAGGCGGTGAAGGATGTGATCGGGCAGCGAGCGTCCAATACAACGGATTTGCAGCTCAACGTGGTGGACGAAGACGATTTTCCGAATTACGTACGTAAGCGCGTGAATTACTTCGTGGATGAATGGACGCGGATCTCCGCGTGGCTGTTTGTTCCGAACGAACGGGAGGAGATGCCGGCTGTCTTGTGTTGTCACCAGGAGTGCCGGCAGGGCAAGAACGAACCCGCCGGACTGGAGGGTAACGGGAGAATGGCGTTTGCCACCCACTACGCCGAACGGGGATATATTACCCTCGCGCCGGACTGCATTACCGCGGGCGAACGTGTATCCAGCCGCCTCCAAGCCTGGGACCCGAGCCTGTTCTACGCCGATCACCCCCAGGTCTCGCTGCTCGGGAAGATGCTCGACGATCACGCCCGCGCGCTCGACGTTCTGGAACGGGAACGCCTGGTCGACCCCGCCCGTATCGGCGTCATCGGCCACGGCATCGGAGGAACGAACGCCCTGCTGCTCGCCGCGCTCGACGGGCGCGTGCAGTGTTGCGTCGCCAGCTGCGGGTTTACACGCTTTTCGACGGATTCGGGCGTGGATCGATGGTTCAAGTTCCTGCCCGGGCTCAAGTCCGCCGCGGAGTCCGGGGAATACCCTTTCGACTGGGAGCATGTGCTCGCCCTGGCGGCGCCCAGCGCCGTCCTCGCGATCACCGCGATCGGCGGGTCGGGCCAGGCCAATCCCGAAAGCTGCGCGGAGGCGGTCGCGCAGGTGGAACGTTTGTACAAGTTCGTGGGCGCGCCCCGCGCCATCGAACATTTCATGCATGACGATGGGGATCAGATGACCTTTGAGACCCTGGACATGGCCGACGACTGGTTTGAGCGATGGCTGTAGAATAGTCGGGCGAGCGGGACCGCCCGAAGCGGTTCCGAAATACCAACACATCCAACGGAGAGAGCATGGACGCGCAGATCGCAGCGAAGATTCAGCAGCTACTGGACAACATCGAACAGGTGGTCTACGGCAAGCACGACGTGGTTAAGCTCTGCGTCATCGGCCTCCTTGCGCGCGGGCACGTGCTCATTGAGGACGTGCCCGGCATCGGCAAGACGACCATCGCACAAAGCATCGCCAAGTCGCTCGATTGCTCGTTCAACCGGATCCAGTTCACCAGCGACATGCTCCCTTCCGATATTCTCGGCGTCTCCATGCTGGAGCCAAAATCGAATTCGTTCGAATTTCGTAAGGGGCCGATATTCGCCAGTATCGTGCTCGCCGATGAGGTGAACCGGACCCCCCCGAAAACCCAGAGCGCGCTCCTGGAAGCCATGAGCGAAAACCAGGTTTCCATCGATGGCAAGACCCATGTCCTGCCGCAGCCCTTCATGGTCATGGCCACTCAAAACCCCATCGAATACGAGGGCACCTACATCCTGCCAGAGTCCCAGCTGGACCGTTTCTCCATCCGCGTCGAAATGGGTTACCCGCCGCCCGCCGACGAAATACGCATTATGCGGCGGCGCAATCCACACCGGTTCATACAAGACCTGGAACCCGTGCTCACCGTCGAGGACGTCCTGGAGCTTCAGGACAAGGTGGGCGAGGTGATCGTGGACGATTCCGTCGCGCGTTTCATGCTCGCGATCGTCGAGGGCACCCGCACCCACGAGCAGGTGCAGCTGGGCGCCAGCCCCCGAGGATCGCTGGCCTACTATGAAATCTGCCAGGCCCGCGCCCTGGTGGAGGGGCGCGATTATGTGACCCCCGGGGACGTAAAGGAAATGGCGGTCCCCGTGCTGAGCCACCGCCTCCTCGTCAAGTCGCGCGGCGCGGATCTCTCCATGGCCGCGCAGGAACGCGCCCGCGTGATTCGGGAAATCCTCAAGCGGACCGAAGTGCCGGTATGATGTTTGGAAAGCAGGTTAACAAGAAGCGATATATACGGGTATGCGCCCCGGGCTGGTGGTTTGTATTTATCCTGCTGCCCGTCCTCCTGGCCGCATGGAATACCGCATTCAACCTGCTCTATCTCGTCCTCGGCGGCCTCGTAAGCTTCCTCGCCCTCTCCTTCCTGCTCGCGTCGGTGGCGCTCAAGAACGTAGAGCTCTACCGGAACGCGCCGCGAGCGGCCTACCGCAATCAACCGTTCCAGGTTCACGTGCGGCTCGAAAACAAGCGCCGGTGGTGGCCGCTGGTATCGGTGCGTGTGGAGCGCCTCGGATCCGAGCCAGCGCCCGTCGCCTACATCCTTCGCGTGCCGCCCGGCGAAGCCGCCCGGGTCGCGGTGGAGGAGGTGTTTACCCGCCGCGGCGTGCACAAATTGCCCGCGTACCGGCTCGTATGCGGTTTTCCCTTCGGGCTGGTGGAGGGCTGCTACATACACCGCGACGGAGCGGAAGTCCTCGTATACCCGCGCGTGCACAACGTGCGCGCCAATGCGCTCGATCGCGTTCCCAGCAGCTCCCATACGGCCACGCAAGGCGCGGACGACGGCGACGAGTTCTACGCCTTGCGCGAATACGTCGTCGGAGACGACATTCGCCGGATCGTCTGGCGCGTGAGCGCCCGCATGGGCAAATGGATTGTTCGGGAGCTTGCGCGATACAACTCCCGCCTCGTAATCCTGGCGCTGGACACCACCTACAACCCATCGCTCGACAACTTCGACGAGCGCTTCGAGGAAACCGTGGAGACGGTGGCGTCGGTGGCCATCATGCTGCTTCGCCGCCGGCACGAGGTCTCCATCATTACACCAGACGATTTTCTTCCCGGCGGCGATGGAAAAGCCCATGAACGCAAGGTGCTTCGCATGCTCGCGCGGGTCGGCCCAACCGACGGGGCGAAGCCTTTCCAGGAAAAGATTGACGCCCTGGAGACGCTCGACTCCATGGTGGTGTACGCCTCGCCCGACCCCGAACTGTGGGGTACGCAGACGGGGCATGGGAAAGTGCTCGATCCCAGGGAACTGGTCCATGGTTAGCGAACACCGAACCTACTTGAAATGGGCGACCGCAAGCCTCGTCACCGCCGGTTACCTCGCCCTCGCTTCCGTGAGCGCCATCGGCCCGGCCATCCTTCTCATTCCGCTCCTGTTTCTGTCCCTCGCCACCTACGGGGAACGGCTCGACCAGCGCTACCCTTCCTATAGCGTCCTTACGCGCGCGATCACCATCGCATACTTCTGCTTTCTGCCGCTGACCCTCATCAACATGCATCTCCTGCCCGCGGTCGTTACGCTGGCCATTTACATTCAGTGCTACACGCTGGTTCACAAGAAAAACGTCCGGAATTATTACCACCTCTACCTCATGTCGCTATTCCTGCTGCTGGCGGCATGCGTGCAGTCCCCCGAACCTTTCATCGGCTTCGTCATGCTGCTCTTCCTCATCAGCGCGGTATGGGCCAACGTGATGCTCCGCATCGTCGTCGAGGAAGAGGGGCTCGAAAAGCACGTTATGGTGGAGTACGTTTCGCTGGACTACCTGGCGAGGCAAGGCCGCGCCGGAACCGCCGCGGGGCACAGGCGCGCCGTGCCCGCCATGGCCGGACTCCTCACCCTCGCCGTCATGCTCATTACGGCCGCTACCTTCGTCCTTACGCCCCGCATGGAGGCCGGGATCCTCGGGCGTGGAGAGACCGTGATCGAGACCACCGGCCTCAGCGACTCCATAGATCTTGATGCCAGCGGGATGATCACGCAGGACGACACGCCGGTCATGATGGTTCGATTTCCGCAGGAACCCGGCGGCCAGCTGGCGAATGAGGACTGGCTTTACTGGCGCGTCACGACGCTGAACGTGTACGAAGGGAGCCGATGGAGCAGCGACGATGTAATGCTACTCGATCCGGGGATTCGCGCGCTCTCCAACAACCGGAGACCCGACCAGGGCGCCCATGGCGTCGAGAGAAACATGCGGACCGGCGCGAAGCTCGTCTACCAGTCCATCTACATGGACGAAGTGCCCCATATGGGCGTGCCCGCACTCGATCTCGTGCAACGTGTCGAAGTCGACCAGGACATTCGCGGCGTGGAGCTCATGTGGAGCAACAATCGCGACTATACGGTTCGCCTGAACAAGGTGGGCTCGCGGCGCTTGAACTACGAGGTCTGGTCCGAACCCGGCGAGCCGGATCCCCAGGACCTGCGCTCAGCCCCCATGGTCTTTGACGGCGTGGGCGCCGGGGACTACCAATTGTTGACGGATCAGAATCTGACCGATCCCTCCCGCCAGCTTGCCGCGCAGCTTACCGATCCCCACGACACGCTCTACGACAAAGTCCGCGCTATTGAAGAATTCCTCAGCGGGCCGCAGTTCCTCTACACGCTGAATGTGCCGGAGGTCGAATCAGGCCCCGTGATAGACGCCTTTCTCCATCAGTCGCGCATGGGCCATTGCGAACTCTTCGCGACCGCGATGGCACTCATGGTGCGGAGTATTGGCGTGCCAGCGCGCGTCGTGAGCGGTTTTCGCGGCGGCGAATGGAACGACTCCGACCAAACCTACACCATCCGCGCCAACATGGCGCACCTCTGGGTGGAAGTCTGGTTTCCGGGCTACGGCTGGATCAAATTCGACCCCTCGCCCCAGGGCGACGACGTCGAGCTCAGCGGAATGGACCGCATGAAATTGCTGGTGTCCCGCGCAATCTTGAAATCCAAAATGTTCTGGTTCCAGGAAGTCGTCGGATTTGATCGGGGCGCGCAGATCGAACGACTCCGCAATTTCACGCTCGGGATCGCAGGCGTATTTCGGGGCGGCGCGGAATCGTCCGCCTCGCGCTCCGCTGGCTCGGCATCGTGGGCCGGCGTACTTGTGTCGCTTACCGCCGTTGCGCTGCTGATTGCCGGCGGGTTCGTCACCCTGCTTCGCGTGCCGTGGGTCCGAGTTCCGCGCGGTTTGCAGTTGACCGCCGACCAGATCCGCCTGGTGCGTCTGTATCTGCTGCTGCGCCGGCGGCTCCAGCATTTCGGCGTGTCCTGCGCGGGGAGAACCGCTGAGGATATCGGCCGCGAACTGCGCACGGATCGCTGGGGCGCGCCCGCCGAGGCGCTTCAAGTGCTGGAACTATACAATGCCGTCCGATTTGGCGGCGAGCCGCTGAACGGCGCGAATCTGGCCGGGCTGCGTAAGGCCATTATGCAACTGCGGCCGTCCGAGGCGCCCTGATTCGCACCGCTACTCGCTCAGCAGGAGCCCCACGGAGTTGAGGCCCCACAGCGCGACGGCCAGGTCCGTCTTGCCATTCAGATTGAGGTCGGCGGCGCAAAGGGCCCGGGGCTGGCCGTCCTTAAAGGTGTAGGACTTCCGGTTGAACTCCAGGAACGCCTTGTTCTTGCTATTGTCCGCCGTAAGCACCATCACTTCGCCGGAAGCAAAGCAGGCCGCCGCAATGTCCGGAAAACCGTCGCCATTGAAATCCCCCACGGCAATATCCTGGATGTTCTTTTCCATCACGTTCCGGTCCGTGCCCAGCATGATCTCCTGGGAGACCCGGAAGGAGAGGCGTCCGCTGCCATAGAATATGACGATGGTATCGTCCACATGCTTGTGCGAGACCACCAGATCCTTCTGGCCGTCCTGGTTGATGTCGGCCACCTCAAGCCGGTGGGGAAGGAGCCCCCGGCTCGAAAAACGGTCCGCCTCCTTGAATCCGCCCGTCCCGTCCCCTTGCCAGACCGAAACCTCGTTGGTCGCCATCAGCGTAACCGCGAAGTCCAGGTGGCCGTCGTGGTTCAGGTCCGCCAGCGCAATAGAGAAGGGACCGCCGGGAACCGGTATCAGCACGGGCTCCGCAAAGTACTTCTCCGCATGGCCGGGGAAATAGACCACCACGTCGCTGCTCCAGCCCGCCGCGACGGCGTCGCGGAGGCCATCGCGGTTTACATCGCCCACGGCCACCGACGTGAGTCCCGGGCGGTGGAATACGGGCAGTCCGTCCCCATCGACCTGGCGCTCGTATCCGATCCCTTCCTGCGGCACTTCGAAATATTCCGGCTTGAAAATCCCCTCGTCATGCAAGTTCAGGAACAGGCTGAGATCGCGCCTGCGCGTCGCGTGGAAACTTGCCACCAGGATGTCGGGCCACTTGTGCGCGTCAATATTCGCCACCGCGATCGCATAAGGGCCGAAATCCGTCTTCAGCGAAGGGTGGTGCTTCTCGTAGCGCAGGTCGCCGCGCGCGAGCAGCAGGGAAAGTTCATCATTGGCGGGCCGCTCCTCGCGAAGATCGCCCAACTGCCCCCGATCCGCCGTTATGATTTCGGGCCAGCCGTCGCCATTGATGTCTACCGCCACGATAGCCGATGGGTTCGGGCCCACCTGGCCGGGTAAAAGGCGAGCCCGCATCTGGCCGCTGGCAAGCGTCGCCGGCAGCAGCGAAAGCATCAGGAGGGCGCGTTTCCATCGGTGCGCCATCATCGCCGCCCTCCGAGGCGCGCGGCGAGCTGGATCGCCGACAAGAGGCTGTCCTCCCGGGCGAGGCCGCGCCCGGCAATGTCGAATGCGGTCCCGTGATCCACCGAGGTGCGCACGATAGGGATGCCCAGCGTAATGTTTACGCCCTCGTCCATGGCAATGAGTTTCAGCGGAATATGACCCTGATCGTGGTACATGGCCACGACAAGATCCAGCGCGCCCTCGCGCATGGCGCGGAATACCGTGTCGGGCGGGTACGGCCCGCTGCAATCGATGCCGGCCGCGCGGCACGTCGCGACGGCCGGCGCGATCTCTTCGATCTCCTCGCGCCCAAAGGCGCCCGCCTCTCCGGCATGCGGGTTCAAGCCGGCCACCCCGATCCGCGGTGACGCAACGCCCAGGCGCACCAGCGCATCACGACCGATCTCGACCGATCGCACGATCCGGTCGTGGCGCACGTGCTCGATCGCGTCCCGAAGCGAAAGATGGCCCGTGATATGTACGATGCGCATGTCTCCGGCGAACAGGCACATACGGTAATCCGGAGCGCCGGAGCGATCGGCCACCAGTTCCGTGTGTCCGGTATAGGGGCAGCCCGCAAGATAGATGCACTCCTTGCTGATGGGGCAGGTGACCATTGCGTCCAGACCTCCCGAGACGCATGCGTCCACCGCCGCTTCGATCCACGCCACCGCGCTCGCCCCCGCCGCCGGATTGAGCTGACCAAACTCAACTTCGGGGCCCGGCGCGCCGGCGTCCCACACCGGAATACAACCGGAAGGCGCCGGAGCGTCCAGCGAGGGAAGCAAATGTACGGGAGGCATGCCCGGGGCAAGTTCCGCCACGCTGCGCAGGGCGCGCCCGGAGCCAATGACAACAGGCGCGCAAAGGGAAACCGGATCGCGCCGGGCGAAGAGCTTCGCCACAAGCTCCGGGCCGATGCCGTTGACATCGCCCATCGTGATGCCGATACGGGGTAGGGTCATAATACGCCTTTATTCTGGTCGAGACGGGAGAGCCGCCACGCTGGTGAATTGACCCGCGGCAGCCCCGGGCAAAGCGGAATCGTAACACAGTCCCCGCGTGCATTCCCATTGGCGGGCCAACCCGCCATTTGCGGTCGTGCGCCCCAAAGGCCGCGAAAAGCCCCGTTTTTGCTGGCGTTTTCATTTTGCGCTTGCGTTGCTCGGGAACGGATGCTATACTGACCCTCCGTACCGGGAATCGCGGCCAGGTGCCGTTGGGAGGGCTGGTCCCGCAGCCCGGTTTCGGGTTGGAGTGCGTGTATCAACGCAAGAACTACAGTATACGTCCCGGGAGAAGTGTGCCTGCTCGGCGGCCGGAGTCTGCAAGATTATGAACCGTTTTCCTGACGTCACGGATGCCCTGATGGAGTCCATGCGCGTTCAGGCGGCGGCCTCCGCGCAAGGCTTCGATTGGGACGCGGCAGCGGGCGTCCTGGATAAGGTGGAGGAGGAGGCGCGTGAGATCCGGGAGGCCCTCGAAGCGGGCGACCTCGAACACGCGAGACGGGAATTGGGCGATCTGCTGCTTGTTGCCGTCAATTTAGCCCGCTTTCTGGATGCAAGCCCCCGAGACGTCCTGCTCGGCGCCACCGCGCGCTTCGAAAACCGCTTCGAGGCGCTTCGCAAAGCACTGGACGCGGAAGGCAAGGCCATCCGCGAATGCAGTTCCGAGGAGCTGGAGGCGTATTGGCAGCGCGTGAAACCCGCTGCCGATGAACTACTTAGGAAGAGGCTTGACACGGGCGCGCCCCGTGGTGCAAACTCAAGGCCCTGATCGCTTAAAAGCCTTGATTTTAAAGGCTGAAATGAGGGTGTGGATAACCTGTTGGGAACCGGTGGAAAACCGGTGGAAAACACGGTTTCGGGATGGTCGGGGTACTGCCCGTGGTGTGAAATTGTTAATGATAACGGCATAACTATTGTTGTGCCAATGCCTGGGCGCGGAAGCGAGAATTGACCTGGTAGTTGTGACGGTTGGACGGGAGTGAGAATGGCCGCAAAGAGTGATGTGAATCCATGGCAGCTGGCGCAGAAGCACCTGCAAGACGCGCTGGATGAATACAGTTACAAGAACTGGTTCGCTCAGACCCGATTCGAGTCCTGTGCGAACGGGCAGTTGCTCGTCGGTGTTCCCAGCCAGTTCTTCGCCGACTGGCTTCGCGACCACTACATGGACGCCGTGTGCGACTCGCTCCGCAAGGTGATGCCCGACTTTCAGTCCGTCGATTTCATACCGCGGCCGGAACCGGCGCCGGAATCGCCGGAAGTCCGGTTGCCCAGGCCGATGCAGGCCGCGCCCGCCGTGGCGGCCTCTCGCGCGGCGGCGTCTCGCCGTCCCGTGCGCAACGGCCGCAGCTACAATGGCTTTAACCCGCGCTATACGTTTGATCGCTTCGTGATCGGTTCAGGAAACCGCTTCGCCCACGCCGCCGCGCGCGCGGTGGCGGAGTCGCCCGGCCGCGCCTACAACCCGCTCTTTCTCTATGGCGGAACCGGGCTCGGCAAGACCCACCTCATGCAGGGCATCGGGCAGTTCCTCCTGTCAAAGCAGCCCGATCTGCGCTGTGTGTTCATCTCGTCCGAGCACTTCACAAACCAGCTCATTCAGAGCATCGCCGAAAAATCGACCCAGCAATTCCGCGCGAAGTATCGGAAAGTGGACGTGCTGCTGATCGACGATATCCAGTTTATTGCGGGCAAAGAAGCCACGCAGGAGGAGTTTTTCCATACCTTCAATGTGCTCTTCGATATGCACAAGCAGATCGTGCTCTCCAGCGACCGCAGCCCGAAGGAAATGCGCGGGATCGAAGAGCGCCTGATCTCCCGTTTTGAGTGGGGCCTGGTGACCGATATCCAGCCGCCGGATCTCGAAACCCGGGTGGCTATCCTGCAGCGCAAGGCGCAGGAAGAGAACCTCAGCATTCCCGACGACGTGATGCGCTACATTGCGACCTACATCACCACGAATATCAGGGAACTGGAGGGCGCGCTCATCACCGTGCTCGCCTACAGCCGCCTGACCGAGGAAAAAATATCGATCGCCATGGTCGAGGAAGTACTCCGCGATCTCATCGGCTCCGAGAAGATCAAGCCGGTGACCATTGAGCAGGTCCAGCGCGCCGTCGCCGATCACTTCGACGTGCGCATTGCCGACCTCCACGGTCGCAGCCGCCAACGTCAGATCGTCAAGCCGCGCCAGCTCGCGATGTACCTCTGCAAGGAGCTCATCCCGAGCCTGTCCCTGAGCGATGTGGGCGACGCCTTCGGCGGCAAGGATCACACGACCGTGCTCTACGCCTGCGAGAAAGTGTCCGAGGAAGTGCGGGAGTCGCCCGCCGCGCGGCAGATGGTGGAGCAGCTCACCAAGACCATCCGTTCGTAGCCGCTGCCTCGCAAGTTTCCCCGCGTCGCGCCCTTCGTCGTGAACCCCTCCGTGATCGCCGGCAGAGGTGGTTCTGTATCACCATCCGTCAACTTCTTGCTTTTTCGTAATACTTTAGCCGTATGAAGTAGCGCCAGCCCATTCTTGTCATGCCGCGATACTACGACGAGAGCGCGCAAGGCTGGGAGCGAAGGTCGAAGACGCGCCGCAGGAGGGCGTCCCCGCCTGCAATGCACCGGAGGTGCATGGCGTACTTGCAATATCGGCACACTTGATCGGCGAGACAATTGGAGCCGGACTACCGCTGATTAGCAGACTCGCGCCTCCGGCGCGTTGCGGGCGGCCCGGCGCCCGGTGGATCCCGCTACAAATCCGATGCTGAACAATCCGAACAGGCCACGTCGAAAATTGCCCGCCGCCACCGCCAGGCCTCAATCTCCGGAACGGTTTTCTATCCGTGACATCCGTGGTCAAGAATCCTGATCGCGGCCAGCCCCTGCTCCCGGTGAATTCGTGTGCATTCGTGGTTCAATCGCTGTAACAGTTTGGCCGTCTGAAGCAAAGAAGATTTTCAACCACGAATTAACACGAATTCACACGAATAAGAGAGACTATTGACCCGGTTCAAAGATGGAATGGTAATAGGTCCGCCTTTTATCCCCTTTGAACCTATGAAGAGAAGAATTATTTTCGGCGAAAGAGTTGATCATGTTCGCCGCGGCCAATCAGGTTTCTCGTTGCTTGGATGCCTGGCTGAGGGCCTGGGTAAGGGCCGGCTTCATGAATCGAATCTCGGTTTCTTATTCGTGTCTATTCGTGTCCATTCGTGGTTAAACTGCTATTCAACTTCAGGCCGCTAAAGTGTTACCAGTCGCTTAAGGAACGCGTGAAGCCCAGGCCAGCTCCTTTGCGTCTCTGCGCCTTCGCGTGAATTGGCGGCCACCGCCGCCATGTGCTATTCTAGACCGAGGAGAATAAAGCATGGCTGTGCTGAATGTTGTTCTTTACCCGGATGATCCGCTCACCCGTAAATCCACCCCGATCGAGACCTTCGGTCCGGAGTTGCTTGGCCTCGCCAGCGATATGCTCGAGACGATGCATGCCTACGATGGCGTGGGCCTGGCCGGTCCCCAAATCGGGCTTGCGAAGCGAATTTTCGTCTATCAGGAGCCCGGCGGCGAGCCTGGGTGCCTGATCAATCCCGAATTCGTCGCGATGGAAGGCCGCGAAGAGGGAGAAGAAGGTTGTCTGAGCCTGCCCCGCGTATATTCAAGCCGCGTGCCCCGCGCCACCTATGTGCAGGTGCGCGGTTTTGATGAGACCGGTTCCCCGATTCAGTTTGAGGCCCGCGATTTCCTCGCCCGCATTTTGCAGCACGAGTACGATCACCTCGAAGGCGTCTTGTTCCCCGACCGGCTGGATATCCTCTCCCGCGAGGCCGTGCTCCAGGAATGGCAGGCGGTTCGCGAAGAGATCCGCGCCGGCGTCGCCAACCGTCTGGAATAGCCCTTCCATGCTGCTGAATTCACCCGCGGTCGAGCGGTTGGTGGAGGCCTTTCGGCGTCTGCCCGGTGTCGGCAAGCGATCCGCCGAGCGCATGGCGCTCCACCTTCTGAGCGCGCCCCACGAAGACGCCATGCGCCTCAGCGAGGCCATTCGTGAGGCTCGCGAGCGCATTACCACCTGCTCCGTCTGCCGGAACCTCACGGAAAGCGACCCCTGTTCCATCTGCGCCGATGATCGCCGCGACGCGGGCCTGGTTTGCGTTGTGGAGCAGCCCGCGGGCGCCATGGCCATCGAAAAAGGCGGCGGCTATCGGGGGCGGTACCACGTGCTGCACGGCGTGCTGAATCCCCTCGAAGGCATCGGCCCGGCGGAATTGTGTCTCGACCGCTTGTTCGCCCGGCTCAAATCCGGCGAGGTGCGCGAAGTCATCGTCGCGACCAACGCCACGGCCGAAGGCGAGGCCACCGCGCTTTACCTGTCCCGCCAACTGCGGCAACTCGGGATCGCCGCCAGCCGCATCGCCCACGGGGTGCCCATGGGGGGCGGGCTGGAATTCGCCGACGACGCCACGCTTTCGCATGCCATGCAGGGGAGAACACCGCTGGCGTAGGCGCAGCCGCGATTACTCGGCGGCTTGGGGCGCGGCGGCGGGCGTTGCGGGGAACATGCGCTGGAAGTAATCTTTCAGCTTGGCTTCGACCCCGGCCACAGTCGCGTCGACGACGTACGTTTCCTCTTCAGGCCGCCAGGCTTTCTCCGTCGTTAACACCAGGCCGTAACGAACCTGGAGATCCCGCGTCAACATCGTCAGGCCCATGCCCGCAATGAATTCCAGTTGCCTGCCCTCATCGGGGTCGGCGTGAATTCGCACCTGGATCACCAGGGTGTCCTGATCCTTAAAGTCCACGGCGAAGCGTACATCACGAACGCCTGGCAGCAGCGGGAACAGCAGCTGGCCCTGTTGGGTCTGTCGCATCAGGTCGAGGTTGGTGTTCCATATCGGGGCCAGCGCGCCCAGGATCGCCAGGATGTCCCCGTTCCGGTTATCGATGACTCCTTCCGCCATATGTCCCCCGGAGAGCGCCAGGAGTTCCGCGGGCGGGTCCGCTTGCCACGTCGCGCGGACTTCTTCCTCGAGCGCCGGCGGTAGTTCCAGGTGGCCCCGGGCCGTTAAGACGCCCCGCTGGCTGAGGCTGAAGCCCGGATCGTCCCACGCGATCGCCTCGATCGCTTGCCGGAACCGCGTCCGCGTGTTCAGGTAATACGGAAGCGCCGGCCCCCCGCGTTGTTCATTGACAAACAGCGTCAAATTGAATCGGCCCTCCCGGAAATCGGAGCCGCCCAGCACGGCGACCTCACGCGGCGCCACACGCGGAAGCAGGGCGGGGAGATCCCAGGGAAGCCACGCCGGCTTCGGAAGATCCGCCGGGAAGTAACGTGTCAGATCCTCGCCCAGCCGGAGGGTATTGGCATACAGGCGAAAGCGCGTGTCCGCCGTCGCCAGGGTCGCATGGCTCACGGGTTCGGCCGGAAGCCAGCCGTATTGCTGGTTCAGGCGGAAGCCCGCCACCAGGGCGGCGGCGCCAAGGACACCGACAAGTACAAGTACAACGATAAGCCACTTTTTCACGAACGATTGAACTCCGGAGGGTGTCGGCGGCGCCCGACGAGGAGCCGCCGGTGAAAAAATACCTGTCGGGCTGGTGGCGGTTCAAGTTGGGGCGGCGCTTCGCCCGATCAACGCCCATCTCGCCGGGTAGTGTCCAACCTCCATGGTGTTTGATTCCAAAAACGGCCAATGACTACAATGGCGTGGTCCAACGGGCTCCATCAAGCTGGTTTCCGTCGCCATCCGTGTGTTCGCGAGCCTGCCGCCGTCAATGCCGGGATGCGATGTCACGGCCTCGGAGGCTTGGGTGGAAGTTGGGCGGCGGTGATCGTGCACACCGAGGGATCTGAATGCGCGGGCTGGGTCCGGTATGTCCTCCGGAACTTGCGGGTGTCAGGCGATTGCAGTTCGAGCCTATCTCGGCGCCAGGCCATGGGGCAACAAGGAATGTGGTGGGATGACGGTGGAACACAGCGCGGAGAAGGATAAGAGCCGAAGCCCGCAATCGGATTCGGAGGGCGCGCCGCTCGCCATCAATGGCAAAGAAGGTTCGCTCTGGCTCCGCATTACCCTCACACTCGCCATTCTGGCCGCCGGCGTCCTGGGGATGGCCGGCCTGTCCAATCTCAAAAAAGCGCCCGCCGAGGCTACCGCCGCCGAGCCCGTGCTCCCCGTCGAAGTGCTCGCCGCCGTACCGGAAGATGTCCCCGTCATCGTGTCGGGCTTGGGCGAGGCACGGGCGCTAAATGTTGTGCCTGTCTCCCCCGAAATTCCAGGAGTTGTCGTCGAAATTCACCCCCGCCTTGAAGTGGGCGAACGAATTCCCGCCGGCGAGCTCCTTTTCCGTATCGACCAGCGGAACTACCAGGCCGCGCGCGATCAGGCCCTGGCGCAGGTCGCGCAGACCGAGAAAACCATCGAGCGCCTCGAACGGCAGTACCGCATTGACCAGGATCGTCTCGCCACCCTCGAACGAAACCAGAACCTCATGGCGCAGGAATTCGAGCGCGTGAAAGCCCTCTATGAGGAGGACGAAGTCGGGACGCAATCTGCCGTCAACCAGGCGGAAATGACCTTGAATCAGACCGCCGACGCCCGCGATCAGCTCGCGCAGGCGGTCGCCCTGTACCCGGTGCGGATTCAGGAAGCACGAAGCGGCCTGGAAGCCGCCCGCGCCCAACTCGCGCTCGCGGACGTCAATCTGGAGCGCACCGAGTTTCGGGCGGACTTCGACGCTCGCGTCAAATCCGTCGCCCTGGAGGCGGGCCAGTATGTCACCCCCGGCGCGCCCGTGCTGACCCTGGCCGACGACAGAATCCTCGAAATCTCGGTGTCCCTCGATAGCCGTGATGTGCGCGATTGGCTGATTTTCGACGCGGATAACAGCGAAACGCCCGGAGCCTGGTTCGGGAGCCTGAAACCCGTCACGTGCGCCGTTCGCTGGACGGAATCGCCGGGCGCCCAGCATTGGGAGGGCGTGGTGCACCGCGTGGAGACCTTCGACCCCGCCACCCGCACCGTGAACGTCGCGGTTCGCGTGTCGCAAGAGGCCGCGCGCGGCGGAGAGGGCGGGCTGCCGCTGGTGGAGGGGATGTTCTGCCGGGTCGACATCCCGGGCAGGACGATGCATCAGGTGTACCGCCTGCCGCGCTGGGCCGTGAGCTTCGAGGGGAACGTCTTCGTCTCGCGGGACAATCGGCTCGCGATCCTGCCCGTCGAAGTGATCCGGAGCCAGGGCGAGGAGACCTTCGTTCGCGGCGGCCTGGAGCCGGGCGCCGAAGTTATCACAACCCGCCTCGTGAACCCGCTGCCCAATCACCTCCTGGCGGTGGACCGGAACCCGGATGCGGCATCATGAGAGCCCTGCTCGCCGCCTTCACCCGGAATACGGTGTTCGCGAATATCCTCCTGCTGTTTTTCTTTGTCGTCGGGTACATGTCGGCCAAAAACATGGTCCGGGAGACCTTCCCCGAGTTCAGTCTCGACTATATCGTGGTGACTGTCCCCTGGCCCGGCGCGGATCCGGAGGAGGTGGAGGAGGGGATATGCCGAAAAATCGAGGAAGCCATCGAGGGCATTGAGGGGATCAAGACGTATACGTCGACCTCCCGCGAGAACGGCGGATCGGTCCTGATCGAGGTGGACGAACGTTTCGACACAGCCGTCGTGAAGGAGAAGGTCCGCAACGACGTCGAGGCGATATCGACATTTCCACTCGAAGCGGAAAAGCCCGTCACCGAGGAAGTCCTCCTGCGCACCGAAGTGCTCATGATCTCCCTGGCCGGCGACAATCTGGACGAACGCCAGCTGAAAGAATGGGCGGAGCGCGTCAAGGAATCGGTACAGCTCCTGCCGCCGGTCAGCCAGGTGCAGATCATCGGCGCGCGCGATTACGAAATCGGCATCGAGGTCTCCGAGAAACGCCTTCGCGAGTATGGCCTGACCTTCGCCCAGGTTTCCCAGGCGGTGCGGCAGAGCAGCCTCAATCTGTCCGGCGGCGTCGTTCGCACCCAGGGCGAGGACATCCGGCTGCGCACCATTGGCCGCAAGTACACCGGCGAGGAGTTGGCCCGCATCGTCGTGCTGGCCGGCCCGCGCGGCGAAATCGTGACCCTCGACCGGATCGCCACCATTGACGATGGATTCGTTGACGAGAGCCTGGTTTCGCGCCTCAACGGGAAGCCCGCGATCACCGTCGCCGTGCTGAAGACCCAGGAGGAAGACGCGCTGGCCATTGCGGGCGCGGTCAAGGACTGGGTCGGAACCCAGAAGGCCGCGCTGCCCGCAGGGCTTGAAATGGCCATCTGGAACGATACGAGCATTATGCTCCAGGAGCGCATTTCATTGCTGCTGCGCAATGGCGCGATCGGATTGGTCATTGTGTTTGTCGCACTCTGGCTCTTTCTCGATCTCCGCCTGAGCTTCTGGGCCGGAATGGGCATGCCCATCAGCATCACCGGCGCCCTGGGGATTATGTGGGCGCTCGACGCCACCCTCAACATGATCTCCCTTTTTGCACTCATCATGGTGCTCGGCATCATCGTGGACGACGCCATCGTCGTGGGCGAATCGATCTATGTCGCCCGAAAGCGGGGCGCCTCCCGGATGAACGCCGCCATCGACGGCGCGCGCGAGGTTGCGCTGCCCGTTATCGGCGCGGTAACCACAACCATCGTCGCCTTCATCCCGCTCGCCTTCGTCGGCGGCATCATGGGAAAGTTCATCGCCATCGTGCCCGTCGTGGTGATCTCCTGTCTGCTCATTTCCCTCGTCGAATGCCTCGTGCTGTTGCCGGCGCACCTCAACAATCTCCCGGATCCCGCCGACAAGACGCGCCGCGAGTCATTCCTCCACGTACACCGCCACACCAATGCGTGGCTCGAGTGGTTCATGGAGTACGTCTACGGCCCCTTTATTCGCGCATCGCTGCGCTGGCGCTACGTCTCCCTGGCCGCCGCCGTCACCATCATGCTTCTCGCCGTCGGTATCGTGAGTGGTGGCATCATCCAGTTCGAGGTCTTCCCAAGCATCGACTCGGATATCCTCACCGCGAGCGTCGAGTTTCCCGACGGCACGCCGATACGCGTCACGCAAGGCGCCGTCGTGCAACTGGAAGATGCGCTCAAACGCATCGCCGCGCGCGAACCCACACTCACCGGCGAGCCACTCATAAAAAACACCTTCTCCCTCGTGGGCTCTCTCATCGAAGAGGGGCCCCCGCGATACGGAAACAACCTCGGCGCGGTTCGCGTGGAACTGCTCGAATCCCAGAGCCGCGGCGTTTTCTTCGAGAAGCTTGCGGCGGACTGGGAGGCCGAGGCCGGCGCCATCCCCGGAGTCATTTCGCTCTCCATCTCCGGCATGGAGACCGGCCCCCCCGGAGCCGCCATCGAAGTGTGGCTGCAGGGACACAATCTAGAGTTGCTCCGCGCCGCCGCCGGCGACCTGAAAAGCGAACTCGCAACCTACGATGGCGTCTACCAGATTCAGGACGACTACCGGCCCGGAAAGAACGAACTGAAATTCTCGCTCAAACCGGAGGCGCGCACCCTGGGAATTACCGTGGCCGACCTGGCGCGCCAGGTGTATGCCGGCTACTTCGGCGAAGAGGCCTTCCGGCTGCAGCGCGGCCGCGACGATATACGCGTGCGCGTCCGATACACGCGCGAGGAGCGCAGCCAGATTGCCGAGCTGGCGCAGCGCCGCATCCGCACGCCCCAGGGATATGAAGTGCCCCTGCATTCCGTGGCGGACATCGAATACGGCGCCGGGCTGACCGATATCAAGCGTACCGACGGCATGCGCCGCATCGCCGTTACCGCCGAAGTCGACACTTCCAAAGCGAACACCGATAGCATCATCGCGGACATGGAATCCGGTTATTTTCCCGATCTGAAGTCCAAGTTTCCGGGGCTCGTCGTCGACTTCCAGGGAGAAAAGCGGAAATCCCAGGAGTCCCTGGGCAGCCTGGCCATATCGTTCCCCGTGGCCCTCATCGGCATCTATATCATCATCGCCACCATCTTCCGCTCCTACATCCAACCCATGATCATCATGATCACCGTCCCCTTCGGCATCATCGGCGCCATTCTCGGCCACCTCCTTCTCGGATACAATCTCTCGATGATGAGCATGTTCGGGATGGTCGCCCTCTCCGGAGTCGTCGTGAACGACGCCATTGTGCTCATCGAGTGCATCAATAACTTCGTCGCCCGGGGCATGCCCATTCGCGAAGCCATCTGGCGGGGCGGGGTGCGGCGGTTCCGGGCCGTGTTCCTCACCACAATCAGTACCGTCGGCGGCCTGACGCCGCTGATTATGGAGCGGGATATCCAGGCCCAGTTTCTGGTGCCCATGGCCGTCTCCCTTGCCGCCGGTGTCGCCTTCGCCACCTTGCTGACCCTCATTCTGATCCCGTGCCTGCTGCTGGTGCTGAACGACCTTCGCCGTTTCCTGTACTGGACTCTCCGGCGCCGGTGGCCATCACGGGAGGAAGTGGAACCGGCCCGCACGCGCTACCTGGCGGATCACGAAGACGACGCCGCGGGAGATCCCGAGACGGGCGCCTTGCTCGGGGAGGCGACCCGTGCGTGAGGAGGTAGCCCGAATGACGTCAAACGACGTAGGAATGCGCTGGATTCGGCGCCTGATACCGGCCGTGACGCGTGTCGCCCTCGCCACCGCGCCGTTGCTTCTTGTGGCTGCCGCCGCCACGGAGACCGGCGACGTCGCACCCGAAGTCGCGGAGGCCGCCCCCGCCCCCGAGTTCCCCGCGGAAGGGGCGGAAGCCTGTAGGGAGGACGCCACACCGGACCGCGTGCCGGAAACCCACACGGAAGAGAGCGCGCCGCTCCCGCTCGTGCTCGATCTGGAAGCCGCGCAGCGGACCGCCCTCGAACGGAATCCCAGCCTCTTCGCAGCCGCCGCCCGCGTGGACCAGGCGCGATCCCGCGTTCGGCAGGCGCAGTCGCTCTACCTGCCTCGGCTCGACGCGGAGTACACGGCATCGCGTACCCATCTCCCGGCAAGCACCGTCAATCCCGCGAAGGATCAGGCCCTGTTCGGCCCCATCTCATCGTCCGTGACCGGGGGGCTCTCCCAGCTCCTCTTCAATCCCAACCAGGGCGGCGGGCTGGCCGGGCTGGGCTTCTCCGCCGCCTCCGGCGTGTTCTCGGGAATCCAGGCCCGCGGCGCCTTTGATGAGGATATCGAGAATTACCGGGCGACCCTGACCGCCAGCTACATTCTGTTTGACGGCTTCTCCCGGCGCTATACAAACGCCATGGCCCGTTTTGGCCGCCAGGAGAGCGACGCCGCGCGCCGGGAAGTTACCCGCCTGGTGCTCGATGCGGTCGCCCAGAGCTATTATGGCGTCCAGCTCGCCCGGGAGAACGTGGCCATTGCACGCGCGGACGAAGCCTTCAACGAGCGCCTGCTTTCGGAGGCGCGCGCGAGGCGCGAGCGGGGGGCCGGCTCCAAGAGCGATGTACTCAACTTCGAAGTCGCCCTGCGCGCCGCCCAGTCCGCCCGAATTCAAGCCGAGGGCCAGGAGCGGGTGGCCCGCGTGGCGCTGGCGGCCTTGATGGGGCTGCCCGAGGCGACCCTGGGCGACTCCGTGGACATTGCCCCGCTTCCGGAGGAAACCGTCGAATACCTCGAGCTGGATCCCGTGGAAACCCTGCTCGCCAGCGCGGAGGCGCAACGGCCCGATGTCCAGCAGGGATTGTTCCAGGTCGCCCGGCTCCGCGCCCAGGTGGGGGAGCGGAAATCCGTGTACTACCCGAAAGTGAATGCCTTTGCGACCCAGGACGCCCAGCGCTCCGAAAACTCGCGTATCGATCGGGATGATTTCGCCGGAACCGTCGGCGTGAACGTTTCCTACAACCTCTTTGCCGGCGGGCGGAACCGGGCCAGCATTTCCGAGGCGCGCCACACGCTCGCCGAGGCGGAATTTCTCCTGGAGGAGACCCGCCTGGACGTCGCGCGCGAGGTGCGCCAGGGCGCCATCGATCTCGAAACCGCCCGGGCGGCCCTCGTGCTCCAACGCACCACCGCCGAATACGTGGAAGAGAATCGCGCCCTCGTCGAGAAAGAGTTCCGCGCCGGGCAGGGCAGCCTCGTCCGGCTGAACCAGGCCCAGCGCGACCTGGTGGAGGCCCAGGCCCGGTTGGCGTTGGCCCGCGTGGCGCTGTATTCCGCCCGGCACGCCCTCGAGACCGCCACCGGAGAAACTATTTCGCGTTTCGCGGGATACATCACAGGTGGGGAGCAGGAATCCGAATAGGGGATACCGTCCAGTTTAATTCCCGGTCCCCGCTGTGGTACGGTACTTTTCCGTTTTTACTCAGATTTTCCCGAAATTCCATACAGGGTAGTTCCATGAATTTTGCCGAGACATTTTCCAACCCGTCCATGTTACACGCGGCCGCTGTTCATATGCCTATCGCCGGCGCGGGCCTGGGGCTATTGCTCATCATTCTGAGCGCGCTCTTTCACCGGAACAACATCGTGCGGGCCATCGCCGCCCTGATATTCCTGGTCGTGGCCGGATCCGCCTGGGTCGCCATTGAAACCGGGGAGCGCGCCCGTGACCTGGTGCCCAATTCAATGCCGGCCGCTATCTGGGATCAAGTGTCCGCCCATGCCAGCTATGCGGAAAATGTCGTCTATGGCGCCGTATTCACGCTGGCCGCTCTGCTGATCGCGCTCATTCGCATCGATTCCGTGCGAATCGCCGGACTCCTGCTTGCGGCCATCGGCGCCATCGTGACCAACGTCTTCGTCATTCAGACCGGCCACCTGGGCGGTACGCTGGTGTATACCCACGGCCTCGGCACCCCCATGATGCACGCGGCGTCCCAACCCGCCCCGGCGCCGACGCCCGAACCGGCCCCGGCGCCGACGCCCGAACCGGTGCCGACGCCCGAACCGGCGCCGATGCCCGAACCGGCCCCAGCGCCTGAACCAGCGCCCGAAACCGAAACCGCGCCGGAGCCCGCGCCCGAAACCGAAACCGCGCCAGAGCCCGCGCCGGAGCCGGAGCCCGCGCCTGAACCCGCGCCCGAAACCGAAACCGCCCCCGAGCCTACCCCCGAAGTGCCGGCGGATCCCGCCGCGGAAACGCCGGCGGATCCCGCTATGGAAACTCCCGACGAACCTGCGCCTGCCGAACCCGCCGCAGAAACATCCGACGAACCTGCGCCTGCCGAACCCGCCGCGGAAACTCCCGCCGATCCCGACACCGAAGCCCCGGCGCCGGAAACGGCTGTGGAGGCAAATGCTGCGCCGCAGCCCGCCGACAACCCCGACTGGCTCCCGATTCGCCCCATCTCCCGGGAAGAGGCCGAGGCCATCAGCTTCCAGCGCGACGTATTTCCCATTCTGGACGACCAGTGCATTTACTGCCACAAGGGCAGGAAACCCGATGGCGAGTTTCTGATGACCTCCGTAGCGGACATGCTGAAGGGCGGCAAGAAGGGCGGCCCCGGCGTTGTGCCCGGCCAGCCCGACGAAAGCTCCATCGTCAAGTATATTCGCGGTATCAATAACCCCCGCATGCCCGAAGACGAACCCCCGCTTACCGAAGACATGCTCCACACGATCCGACTCTGGATCGCCGCCGGCGCCGTGGACGATAGCGACGATGCCGCGCCCGCGCCGGAAGCGGATCCGGCGCCCGTCCAAGCGGAAGCCCCCGACACGCCGGAAGAAGCGTCCGAAACAGACGCCGCTCCCGCCGCATAGCCTGCCCAGGCCCCTCAGGCCTATCCCAACAGCCCCGTGCCACACGATCGCGCTCCCGGCGTAATCGTGTGCCCGGAGCAACGCCAGCTCACCACTGCCAACACCACCCCACACGAGCGGCTCCACACGCTCCCCACACCCCATGCTCCAGCCCTTCACCCTCCCCGCGTGCCACGGACAAGCCCGCACATCAACCCACGTGCCACGCGATCGCGCTCTTGCGCGTTCGTGTGCCAGGAGCAACGCAAACCCACCAGCGCCAACACCACCTCACACGAGCGGCTCCACACACCCCACACACCCCACACACCAGCTCTCCACCCGCACGGCGTGCCACGGACAAGCCCCCCAGGGCTTGCCCGTGCCAAGATTCGAGTAGCGCACAAACAGTCAGGGGCGGTATTTCACCCCCCTAACGGCTGACGCAACGCCCCACGACCGGCTTTTACCCCAAACCACGGGACAGACCCGGACGAAACGGCCACCCCACGTCGGCCCGGTGTTTCGCCCGACGACCGGCAGCGCCGCGAAGCCTCCGCGTCGGGTCCGTGTCTGTCGCTGCGGGGCGCCACCTTGGAGACGGAGTCCATCGCCTATCCGCCTGCGGCGGACTTTCGGCGCGTTTTTTTCTGCCAAGGGACAGCGCGCGTGCACGGGGTACGTCCCTTTCCGGCGCGTGTAGGTGTGGAATTCCGTCGGGCTAGGCATGGTCGAAGGTGCGCCGTGGCGGGATGCCTATCTTCCGAGTTGACGGCGGGTTAGACGGGGCGATGCGGCTGTATCAAGTTCATACGATCAGCTTGTAATACACGATGCGACAAAAAAAGCGCCGCGAACCAGGCGTCTGGTCCACGGCGCGAACTGCTTTCGATGTCGCGGGCTACTTCATTTCCTGAATCTTCATCTCTTTGGCAAGCGCGACGCCCTCGCGCAGGTTGGAAGCGCTGCCGATGGCGTAATCGTCCTCCACCACGGTCACCTTCAACTGGCCGACGGGGCGCTGGCGGTGGGCGATTACACGCCCGCCGACTTCAATGGGGTCGCCATCTTCGAGAATTTTGAACACCGTGCCTTCCTTCACGCCGTGCTTCGCGCCGAGGTTGATGATGATGGCGTCGTTCTCCGAGGCGTCCGCGATCAGGCCCTTGAGCGGTTCGCTCGCCGCGAGCTTATCCGTCAGTGCGCTCACGACCGCCTCGACAGTCTCCCGCGGCTTCGAATCGTCAATGGTTACCGAAGTCTGGAAGAAGATGCCCGTCGTCTCGGAATCGATCAGCCGCAGGTAAAGCATCGTGTCGGCGCCGGCCCGCGCAAAATCGATGAAGCCCAGGTGGCCCGCCGAGAGCACCTGGCCCAGGCGGCGCTGCGTGTCGGCGCTGGCCAATTCCGAACTGCCCAGGTTCAGCTCTTGAAGCAGCTTGTCGAGCATGATGCGCTCGACCACCTGGATGCCATTCTTGCCCTGCACCTGCGATTCGATCTCGCGCTGCACGACCATATCGGTGCCCGCGCGGTCGAACACGAAGCGGCCCTTGGTCTCCCCAGGCAGAAACGCCAGTACAACCGGGCGCGAACTCCAATCGTCCGCCGGCGACGCCTCGCCGCTGGCCTTCATTTCCTGATAGCGCTTGCTCAGATCCTCGATCATGTTCTTGATCAATTCGCCGCGCTTGAGGTCGTTGGCTTCCTGCAATTCCGCCTGCACCTGTTGCAGCATCAACGCGGTCATCTCGTCCGGGCGGATCGCCGACGCCTTCTCCAGCGTCGCCTTGGCGCGTTCCAGGTCTTCGGCGGAGCCCCGCTCGCGGTAGGCCGCGCCTTCGTTGCTCAGCGCCTCGACGTTATACTGATCCAGCGACTGCGCCTTCGTGTATTGCGCCACCGCCGCATCCAGATTCCCGCTCGCGTGCGCCAGGCGGCCCTGCGCGTTTACCGCTTCGGACTTCTGCCAGCCCGGCAGCGGGCTCGCGGCCGCGCGGTCAAGCGCCGCCGCCGCATCGTCGAGTTCGCCAGCCTTCATCAGCGCCTCGCCCTTCACCGCCTGCGCGTACCCGTTGTCGCCCGCCCGATCCGCCGCCGCGATGGCGCCGGTCAGATCGCCGCGTTCCAGGGCAACCTTTGCGATACCTGCATCCGAACCAATGGCGCCGAATTCCTTCTCGGCGTCGTCCAATTTGCCCTCGGCCACCAGGATATGCCCGTTCAATTCCTTCACCGCCGCCGCGTCTTCACCGCTTTCCAGTGCAGTCGTCGCCACGGCCGCCGCCTTATCCGTCTTCCGTTGCTGGAAGAGGTTCTCCGCCACCTCCTTCAGGATATTGGCCTGCTCCGAGCTCGTGCCGCGCAGTACCCGTTCGATCGTGCGCTGCGGCGTGTGCACGAACAGGGTAAGCGGGAGTTGGCTCACGTCCTTGTACCACGCCGCGCTCTTTACCGCTTCGTCCGCAAGGAGGAAATATTGGATCTTGAGGCTGTCCGCGAATTGCTGGAGCGCGGCCTTGTCCGATTCCATGCCCAGGGCGATGATTGAGAGATCATCCCCGGAGTACAGCCGCTTCAGCGCCTGTAATTTGGCCGCGATGGGCTTGCCGTTTTCCGGCGTGAAGAAGAACAGGATCACCAGATCCGGATTCTGATCCAGAATCGCGTTCAGGTCCACCGGATTGCCGAAAATGTCCTGCGCCTGAATCTCGGGCACGGCGTCCCCGGAAAAAAAGTCCGCTTTCGCGATGCCGGAGAACAACAACAGGCCTGCCATGAGGCCCAATACACCAAACAGTCGCAATCGTCGCATCATACTCTCCCCAACCTCTGCAAGGTCAATGGTTTAGACTCGTTTACCGGTTCGGGGGCGGCTGGTGATAGCAGTCCGCATTCCACCCGGATGGAACCGTCCCGGCAGGGTTTGGCCGGGATGCCCAATTTTACCACCTAACCGGGAATAATACGAACCGACCGGGCGCGGAACCCGGATCAGACACCCGGTGGCGGCAGTACAATTTCGACCATGGCGGCGCTGTCGGGCGCGTGGGCCGGCGGGATGTTGGCGACGCGGATGCTGGACTCCGCCGGATTGGTGGGGGAGGGGATGTGCGCGCGATACCGCAAGTTGTCGGCTTTACGCGCGGCGGGGATCTCGACGAAATCGCCCGAGCTCTGGTACTCCATCTCCGTCACGGTGGCGCCATCCGCGTCCACCAGCTCGATCGGAAACGGCCCCAGCACGTCATCCAGCTTGCCGTCCAGATCGTCCAGAGTCACTTCGCCCGCATCAAACTTGCGGTAATCTTCCAGATTCTTTGCGCGCAGGATATTGAAGCTTACCATCGTGTAGAAATTCGCCGCCGCCGCCTCAGCCGAGGGGCTGGTCGTGGGCGTTGCCGCGGCGGGCGTCGCGGGCGTCTCGTCGCCGCCCCCACCCAACATCAACGCGCCCAGCCCCACCACCACAACCGCCGCCGCGATGCCGCCGCCAACCAAAAGGCCCTTGCCCGGGGCCGCCGGGGAATCGGGCGCGCCGGACGGTGCGGGTGGCGCGCCGCCGGGGACCGTGGCGGAGACATCCGCCGCGCGATTTCCCGGCTGCGTGTCTCCGGCGGGCGGACCGCCCGGCACCGTGGCGTCGGGCCCGCTCTCCGCAATGGTCGTCGCCTGGCTGGAGGGCCGCGCGCCCGGGACCGTGGCCACGAGGTCTTCGTTCGGCGGTCCGGCGCTTATGACCGTGGCGTCCTGTGCGGGGGCCGGAGTCCCGCCGGGAACGGTTGCCCCCAGGGCCGCCGCCTGGCTCGGATCCAGTATCGCCGGATCCGGATTCTCCTTCAGACTTTCGCGTAGCGCCGCCGCCATTTCCCGGCCAGTCCGGTAGCGGTTCGCGGGGCGCTTGCTCAGGGCCTTGAGGATGACCTGGGCGAGGGCATCCGGCACGTTGAAGTTCAGTTCTGCCGGGCTTACGGGATCGGTTTTGATCACGTGATGCATCACTGTACTCAGGGCCTCGCCGCCAAAGGGCTTTTCCCCGGTGGTCAACTCGTAGAGGATGTTGCCCACGGAAAACAGGTCCGATCGCCCGTCCAGCTTCTGGCCCATGAACTGCTCCGGGCTCATATAGTGCGGCGTGCCGATCAGCGCGCCGTCCTGCGTCAGGTTCGAATCGCTGACGTGTGCAATCCCGAAATCCGCCACCTTCAGCGGCTGGCCGGTGGGCGTCAGGATATTCGCCGGCTTGATGTCGCGGTGCACCACGCCCCGGTCGTGCGCCACCGCGAGCGCCTCGCAGATGCTCGCGCCGATCTCCACGATTTCGTCCATACCCAGGCGCCTTTTCGATTCCATGACATCGCCGAGATCGCCGCCCTCCAGATACTCCATGGCGATGTACGCGATGCCGTTTTCTTCGGCCGCATCGTAGATCGTGATGATATTCGGGTGGCTCAAAGCCCCCGCCGCCTGCGCCTCCCGAAGGAACCGCTCCATCATCTCGTCCGCCATGCCCGAGGCCTCCACCACCTCGCGCCGCGTCGTCTTGATGGCCACCCGCCGCCCGATATTCGGATCCCGCCCCTCGTACACCACGCCCATGGCGCCTTTGCCGAGCTCCCGTATTACTTCATAACGCCCGAGTTTCTCTGGCATCTTCGCATCAGCCACGGTATTCGTCCTTCCTGATTTGGGTCACTGCTTGAGTTTCTCGATCCACGCCCGCACCTCCGCCGTGTCCTCCGCGCCGGGAGACAGGGCCAGATACGCCTCGAAATGCCGGATGGCCTGCGCAGCCTCGCCCTGGGCCGAAAGGCTCAGCGCGAGATTGTAATGCACGCCCGGCGCGCTGTCGTTCAGCCGCAGGGCATCCCGGAAATGGCGAATGGCCTCCGCGTGCTTTCCCGCACGGCGGTGCGCCTCGCCCAGATCATTGTGGCTGCGCGCGTCCTCCGGCGCAAGCCGGAGCGCCTCCGCAAAAACCGCCGCCGCGTCCTCGTACTGCCGCGCGCGAAGGTAGAGCCGCCCAAGGTTCCGCTTGACCGCGACGGAGTCCGGGCGCAACGCGTCGGCGCGCAGGTAGGCTTTCGCCGCCGCCTCCAGATCCCCCGCCGACGATTCGGCCAGGGCCAGGTTGAAGTGCGCCTCGAAAAAAGCTGGCAATAGCGTCGTGGCGAGCCCGTACGCGGCGATTTTTTCCTCCACGCCATCCGCCGACACGCCCCGGTTGTACGCATCAATCGCCCGCAGCTCCGCCTCGGACGCGCCCGGCGCCGGAACCAGCCTGCCCGCCTCCGCGAAGTCGTCGCCCAGCAAACGCGCGCCGATCGATTTCAGAAGCGGGTAGGCGTTGTTAATCTTGTTCACAATGGTGAAATCCACCTCGGTCAGCCCGCCGCTGATCAGCCCGATCAGGCGGCCCTCCCGATCAAAGACCGGCCCCCCGCTCGACCCGTGGGTCGCCGTCAGCGAGACCAGCAGCACCGGATAGCCGTTGTACTCTTTCGACGGATTCGACACCGTTCCGCTCACCGTTGCGAATTCCAGGTTCCTGGGCGAGGCGATGGAAACGATCGGCGCCCCGCTGCGAACCGTGAGCGCGTCGCCGATGGGCGCGTGCGCCGGAAGCGGGCGGTCCGTCTTGAACAGCGCGTACTCGATCGCGGGTTCAGAGCGGACCAGCGAAAGCGGCACGCGCGTTCCATCCGCGAACTGGCCCTCGAAATCCCGAACCCCTTCCGCCTGGTGCGCCGTCGCGAGAACGTAACCGTCGGGATGCACCACGCAGCCGCTGCCCTGTACCCGCGCGCCGGTGTCCGCGCGCGTCCCGTGTATGAGGATCACGGCGGGGAGCGCTCTCGCGGCGATGGCCTCCACATCGGCCTCCGCGATGGCCCGCCACGCAAGCAGCGCCAGCGCGGCGCACGCAATTCGCAATACACGCCCGTTCATAGGTCTTCCTCGGCCTTTCGTCACAACGCGTAATCATAGGCGGACGCCCCCGCGCAGTCAATTCGCAAGGGCGCCGCCCAGCCTCGATCCGCTGGGGATGCTACGGCGCGCGGGGCTGTGGTACGATGCTCCCGCGACGTGAACCGGCAGGAGATAGCATCGTGTTGATTCGACTGGCATGCGGCCTGGCGTTGCTGGGCCTCTGCGGCGGCGTTCCGGCCCAGGGCATGATGTCCGATGTGATGTCGGGCAAACTGGTCAATCCGGAGGTCGGCGTTTTCGCCTGGTACAATCTCAAGGACGCGGCCACGGGCCAGGAGTTTTTTCTGCGGCAGGCCATCACGGGAAAGGAACGGGTCAAACGCAAGGACGCCTACTGGCTGGAGACCGAGCTCCAGCCCCGGTTGGGTTATCCCTCCGTTTACAAAATGCTGCTGACCGGCCCCGCGAGCAATCCGAAGAATGTCCACCGCTTACTCATTCGCGAGGGCAATGGCGCGGTGCGGGAGGTGGCGCTGGAGCAGGGCGAGCACGGCGGTGTGGATTCCGATTCGCCCCGCGCGTCCGTGGGTGCGGAGGAAGTGGCGCTTCCGAACGAAACCATTCTTGCGGAGCGCTTCGTGATCGGTGAGGGCAACGAGACCACGGATATCTGGGTGAGCGACCAGGTTCCGCCCATGGGAATTGTGAAGATGCGATCATCCCTGGGAGAACTGGTGCTCCAGCGATATGGTAAGGGCGGGAAGGACGGAGAAAGCGCCATCCCCGTGCCGTCTGAATCCCGCGAGTCCGAAAATGCCGGCGAGCCCGGGGAACCGGCGGAGGAGGAAGTAACCGCGGGCGATGATCGGGAAGTGCGCCGCAATTTTGGCGCCGGAAGGCGGGGCCGCCGATGATGCGCATCGGATCATGGTCCGCGGGTATGCTCCTCGGCCTGCTGGCCCTCTGCGGCGCAAGCGGCTGCAAGACCGTCCCGCCCAACGAAGAGCCCTACCCGCGCGCGGCGTCGCGCATTCCGTTCGTGCCCCAGGTGCGCCAGGTCGCCATCCAGGCGGGCGGAGGCGTCTATCCCAATCTGTTTACGGGCGCCTCGCACGCGATCTGGAACCCTGCCGAATCCCACCCGGGCGCCCCGCTGGCCTCTCCGCCGGGAGCCTTCGATTCGCCGGCGGCGCCGGTGGCGGGTAAGACGGCCGATCCCGTCGCGCTGGCGGATCCGGTAGAGTCCGCCATGGAAGCGGATCGCGACGCCGTGCCCGCGCCGCCCCGGGGCGGCCCGCTCGTCATTCGGTGTCGCCTGGAGTCCGTTTTTCAGGATCGGAGCATCGCTTATGATGCGGTGGGCCTGCGCGGCCTGGAAGTCTACCTGCGCCTCCCTGACGGACAGGAAGTCTTGCCCGCGCAGCGGGAGTTGGGCGCGGAATTGACCGAGGAGCAGGTGGGCGCGCTCCGGCGCTACGCGCGCGAGGTGACCCTCTACTTCCCGTCCGGCGATTTCCGCGTGGAGAACCCCGCGGCCAATCCCGCGGCCCCGGGCGTCCGGCTGGTGATCGAAGGGCACAACTCGGCCCACTACTTCGAGTGGCGCCCGCTGCCCAACGCCTCGGTCCACCTCGAACCCCGCGCGGACTATAAGGCCCGCGAGGCTATCAAAAAGGGGTACCGCGCGACGTCGGACCGCGCAAAACGCATCTCGCACACCTTCGACTGACACCGGGCGCAAGGATAAAGGGCCGCCTTCTTGAAAGCCGCACTCAAGCTCATCATGACCGTTACCGGGCTGCTTCTGATCGCCGTGTCGGTTGGGCTCGTCCTGCTGATAACCCGGTTTGAGGGCGTGTTGCGGAGCGGACTGACCCACCAGGCGGGCCAGATCCTGCAAGCCGAAGTGCGCCTCGAAGCCGTACGGCTCGATTGGGCGGAGCAGGCGCTCCTGTTCAAAGGGGTCTCGGTCTACAACCCCGGCGGCTTTACCGATCGCGAGGCGCTCCGCATCGAGACGTTGCGCGTGCGCCCCAATCTGCTCACGGTATTCGCGCGGACCCCCGAAATCCACGATATCTCCCTGGGCGCCGCCTCACTCCACCTCCAGCATCAGCGTGGCTCGGGTACGAATCTCGGCGCCATGCTCGAACACGCGCGCGCCTGGACCGGGCAACAGGAAGACGGCGAGCGGCGCATCTGGGGGCGGCGAATGAAAGTCGCCGCATTGCGCGCGGGTCCCGCCTCCCTCAACGTGCGCCCCGTGGATGGACCCGAGCAGAACCTCGCCCTGGACGCATTCGCGGAGCCCGAACCGGCGGGGGACGAAACGGTCACCGGCGCCCGCGTTATGCACCTCATACTGCACGCCCTGATCCGCAAGCTCGCCGCCGCCGAGACGCTACCCGCGTCCGTGCGCGAAGTGGTGATGGAGGAGGCGGCCCGGGACTTCGCCGGCGAAGCCTGAGCCCGCCCGCCGTGTTTGCGCCCCCGATGAAGCCTCCGGTATCATCCACCAGCCTCCTCCGGGGGGCGCTGGCGCCACCTGAACGGAAGGATCGGACCCCTTGGCGAATGTGACCCTGCGCAACGTGCACAAGACCTACGCGGGCGGGGTGCACGCCGTCCGCGATGTGAATCTCGCCATCGCCGACCGGGAATTTCTCGTGCTCGTCGGCCCGTCCGGCTGTGGCAAGTCCACCACCCTCCGCATGATTGCGGGCCTGGAGGAGATCTCCGCCGGCGAGATCGAAATCGGCGAGCAGCTCGTCAATGACGTTCCCCCCAAAGACCGCGACATCGCGATGGTCTTCCAGAATTACGCGCTCTACCCCCACAAGAACGTCTACAAAAACATGTCCTTCGGCCTGGAGATGCGGCGCTATCCGAAGGACGAAATTGACCGCCGCGTCCGCGAGGCCGCCGAGATCCTCGGCATAACCGACTTGCTCCAGCGCCGCCCCAAGGCCCTGTCCGGCGGCCAGCGCCAGCGGGTGGCCGTCGGGCGCGCCATTGTTCGGAAGCCGAAGGTCTTCCTTTTCGACGAGCCCCTGTCGAACCTGGACGCAAAGCTCCGCGTGTTGATGCGCGCCGAAATCTCCAAGTTGCACCAGCGGCTCCAGTCCACCATGATCTATGTCACCCACGATCAGGTGGAAGCCATGACCATGGGCGATCGCATCGTCGTCATGCTCGATGGCGTCATCCAGCAGGTCGACGCTCCGCTCGACCTCTACCACCGGCCCGCCAACCGCTTCGTCGCCACCTTTATCGGCAGCCCGCCGATGAATATCTTCGAGGGCGCGATACAGGCCGGCGCGCAGGGGCTTGTTTTCGAGGCGCGGGAGCAGGCCTTTCGCCTCCACCTGCCCGACGCCGCGCAGGCCGCCCTCGCGCCCTACGCCGGCCGCACCGTCCTGCTCGGGATCCGTCCCGAAGACTTCGCCGAACAGGCCGGCCAGGTCCACATTCCGGGCGAGACCATCGAAGCCCGGGTCGAGGTTATCGAGCCCATGGGCGCGGAAATCTACCTCTACCTCAGCATCGCCGGGCAGACCATTACCGCCCGCGTCGCACCCTCCGCCTCGCCCGCGGTTGGCGCCCCGTACATACTCGCCGTGAACCGGGATCACCTGCATTTTTTCGATCCCGCGACCGAGGCCGCCATTCGCTGAGTCGCGATCGAATAGACGGATATTCATGCCCGCTATCCCACCACGCGCGCCCAAACCACGAGCGGCGCACAGGATCGCGGGCATTCCCGCGGCAACGGCCGCCCCCGACACCACAACACTGCACCCTCCTGAATGCACCCCGCCGCAACCGCCGTCCCACACTATGGCGTCCCAGCGCTTTCGTGTGCCCGGAGCAACAATACCCCAACCCCACCAGCACCGCCCCACACGAGCGACGCACAGGAGGTTGGGCATCCTGCCCGACACAACGAAAGCCCAGGACCCCGCAACACCGTCCTTCCTGCCAATCCACCTTCATATCGCACGCACAGGATCGCGCGCATTCCCGCAGCAACGGCCGCCCCCGACACCATAACACCGCACACTCCTAAATGCATCCCGCCGCAACCGCCGTCCCACACTATGGCGTCCCAGCGCTTTCGTGTGCCCGGAGAAACGCGAACTCCGCGCCTGCAAGAATTCCCCGCACGACCGGCGCAACACGACGTCGGGCATCAGCCCCACGTGTTCACGCCGCAGCCTCCCCGATGCATCTTCATTCGTACTACTATCCGTCATTTTCTTGTTCTTGGGGGATAAGAATGAAAAATATAGGCCATAAGTAATTGAAATAAAAAGTGTTACGAATGGGTTCTGAGTCCGTAAAATATCCGATCGATTCGTGTCAATTCGTGTGCATTCGTGGTTCAAAATCTTGGTTGCGGCCCAAGGCTGGGAGGCTGCGCCGGGTTCTCTGTGTACTTTGTGCTCTTTGTGGCTCCCAATCCGATCCGCCACCCGCATCGGTTTTAAGAGACTTCTTTCTTCGTGGACTTCGTGCCCTTCGTGGTGATCAATTCCTTGCTTACGGCCAGAGGCCGCCCTGTGTTCATACGTGGTTCAGGTTTCCAGCTTGGCGCCAGAGGCTGCGCTGCGTCCAGTCGTGCTTTCATTCTCATCGATCACACATCATTTCCCCGTTGCGGTGGCCTGATGGCGCCCTCCTTCTCGCGCTTACAGGTGGAGTATTTGATAGTACGAAGTAAGATAAATGCGAATATATCGTAGTCAAAACCCGCATTCCGCGAACTTGTGAGAAAAAAATCGCGGGGCTTGCGAATAATTACACGGCATGGCATACTTCTTCCGGTGGCTTCGTGATCGTGTGTGCGATTTGATTGATCAGGGGGCGCAACGTGCAGGGATGCGCCGTATTCAGGCCTCTCGCCTGACAGGGAGCGGAAGTATGCGTAAACGAACGGTCTTAAACGGTCAAGCCGGTCTAAGTCTTGTCGAGATTGTGCTGGCCGTCGCCATTTTCTCCGTCGTCATCGGAGCTACAGCGCAGTCCTTGATGTCGTTCTATGTGGGTATAGACGCACAAGAACAGCGCATTGAGGCCCTGTCCGCCGCCCGTGGCGTGCTCGACGGCTTGCGGGAAAAACGCTACGAGTTCAGGAACGACTTTCCCGATGGGCTCATCGCCTGGGTGGAGGAGAACAACGCCACGGGCTGGTCGGCGGTGGTTCCGCTCGACGGCTATTACGGCAGGCTTCCCGATCGTGCGATAGAAGCGCGCTGCTACGACACGGAGGGGAACCCGGCCAGTGACGGCGACAATCCCATCCTGGTGGAAGTGACCACGACGTGGACCGGCGGGCGCGGTCGCGCCATGTCCGCGACCGCGGTCAGCATGTTGACCAATGAGTAAAGGGCGCTTGAATATGGGCAATCGCGGTTACAGCCTGCTTGAAATGATGGTTGCATCGGCCGTCCTCACCACGGTCTCTCTACTCGGGTTTATCGCCGTGCAGTCATCCGCCTCTTCGGCGCAACTAAGCAACGCCAAGGTGGACGTGCAGAACAACCTTCGCGATACGATGGCCGCGATAACCGTGGAGTTGCGGGAAGGCGTGACCGCCACGACCGCGCAGGCCACGGGGGCGCCGCCGGACTTGCATGGGGTCGTGGTGTCGGAGAACGGTCGGGAGCTCACGTTCCAGACCCCCATTCCCGCGGAGGGCGAGCGCATGTTCCGTTATTCGACCCCGATTACGTTCCGCCTCGAAAATGAGGATGCAAACGGGAATGGGCGCCTCGATCCCGGCGAGGACGCGGACGGGGATGGCGCCCTGACACGCCGGATCGTTCGCGTCCAGGACGGCGAGACCCGCTCCCTGGCGGGCGCCACAACCATCGACAATGTAGGATTCCAATTGGTGGAGCACCAGGCAGCGGGCAACTCCACGGCTACGACAGTCCGGATCAGGCTGGAGGGAAGCAAGCGTTACGGCCCGGGTGAAGGGAAACTCGTGCGCGCTTCGCTGGACTCCAGCATCCGGCTCGTAAACTAGGAAAGGGCCCATTATGAAACGGATCTGCCGTACGAAAAGGAAGCAGGCTGGCGTCGCGCTCATTTTTGCCATGCTCGCGATCATTGTTATTCTCGCCGCGCTCGGCGCGGTCATGAGCGGGCTCGTCCGCGCCAAAAGTGAAACCGACCACGCGTACCGGGCCATCCTGCTGGAGGAGGCGGCCCAGGCCGGCATCGACTGGGGTATCGAGCGCGTCTGGAACCAATACCGCCAGGGCAGCGGCAACACCACCGGAAACGTCGCGTCGTATAAGTATTTTCTCGACAACGTGCTCGCTCTGCCCATTAATGAAGATCTGAACTTCAACGGCGTGCGCGATCCGGGCGAGGAGGGAAATGGCGACGGCACCTTCCACACGCTCCCCCAGGGCATGGACCCGCGCGGCGCGCAGTTGCTGCAGGAACCGATGCCCCTCAAGAAACCAGGTGAGGATACGGTGTACGCCATACTGGAAAGCGTGCACGTGGCCCGATATGACACGGTCTACGACTCGCGCCTGACCATTCGCGCCACCGCCACCCGGGACGGGGCATCCCGGACCGCCGTGCAGGTGCTGCGGATAGGCGGGTCCCCCTTTGATCACGGCCAGTTCGCCATCCTGGCCAACAACATCAGCTGCATCCTGTGCCACGCCGAGATCCGCTCGCTTGACCTCGAACAAAACGCCGACCCCGGCCTCTACGGCACATTCGACCGCATCAAAGTTGCCGCGCTGGAATCTCTGCTGGTGCGTACCGGCAGCGAGCCCAATTCCGCCGTGGCGGGAACGGTATATACCCGGGGCCGCGTCTACAAGCCCAACGGCAACGAGTATACCGCCGCCGAGTTGCAGTCGACCGCCTTCAACAGTTACCGGTTCAGTACCGACGATGGAAAGCTCGCCCAGGACGGGACCGGCAGGATGGCGCAAACCAATCTCGTAAACGCGTCGGCGAACGCCCAGGGGCAGCTCGACCCCTTCGCCAATCTCTACCTCGAATACCCCATGGATCCCGACCTGCAAACCGACGGGCCGCTTCCGGGCTCGTTTCCCGCCCCGTATCCGGACGAAAACGGCGACCGCTATGTTGACGATTCCGAATTTGAAGTGATCGTCAATACATCTACGGGAAGCATCGGTTTTGAGGTCGGCGAAACGGACCCGAGCGGCCAGATCACCAATGGCGTCGCCTACGGCCTGCCCAAAGGAAGCGCCTTCACGGGAACCGCGTTGCCGGCCTCCTCGAACAGCGCGCTCAGCGCCCTGGAGCAGGATGGCTACTACACCGGAAACCTCATTCTCATCGGCACCCCGGATGACCCTATCCAGATTAAGAATACCGTCGCCGTGGACGGCGATCTGGTCATCAAGGGGGTCATCGAAGGCGAGGGCCGCCTCCTCGTGCGCGGCAACACCTATATCATCGGCGATGTCACCTACAACGATGCGCCCGGCGAGTTCGGCAGGAACGAAGCCGGTGAAACCAACGCCTTTGCGCTGGTTTCGGGCGGAAGCGTGATGATGGGCGACTATACCACCATTCGCGGTGTGAACCACAGTTCGCGCAATAACGAAAAATATCCCGACTGGAAGCAATACAGCATCCACGCGCGGGACCGACACCGCAGTAACAACGTGTCCAGATACGGGCAAACCGAGACCCTGGAATGGGGGTATTTCGACCGCTGGTCCACCGATCCGAACGAGGTGGTTCCCGGAAAACCCGGCCAGCAATTCAGTTTCACGACCTCCGAGCTGCAAATCTTCAACAACCTGGAGTTGGACAAGGCCGTGGCGGACCCGAACTATGTCCCCCGCTTCTACGGGCTGCGCGAGAGCCAGCCGGACAACATCTGGGTATACGACTCGACCGATGAGCACGCGGTGCGCTACTCCGAAAGCGCGGTCAAACTGCTCAGCGACTATATCATCGAGATGGGGTATCCGCTGGAAATCCTCGACCGCGCCGCGATCCACTACCTGAACCCGGAGGGGAACTGGCTGTCCGAGGATCAGCTTCGGGAATTCTGGTACGCGGACGAAATGACGCGCCCCAGCAGCGGCCGGCCCTACCAATTCGACGGCCTCCTCTACAGCAACAACTCGATTTTCAATATCGCGCGGAGCTACACGCGCCATTATTCGAACTCGAAAGGCAAGATGAATATCCGGGGCGGCGTCATCGCGGCGGACCTCGGTGTCTTCGTTCCCGAAGGGCTCAATGTGCTATACGACCCCCGCGTGGAGCGCTTCCTGAACGTGGCCGACACCGAACAAGTGGTGTTCGCCCGCGCCGCGTTCTACTTCGAGCGCGGTTGAGACCGCCCGTGAAATTCGCTCCAACGACAGGAAGGACCAACGTGATGCGCATGGTGATCTGGGGCGGCGCGGTCGCGCTCATGGCGTGGGCCGCCGCCGCATATGCGGACACGATCCACTTGAAAAACGGCATCCGCTTCGATGGCGTCGTTACGCCCGTACCGGATCAGGAAGGCATGTACCGCGTGAAAGCGGGCCGGCGAAATCTAATCTATCGCGCCGATGAAATTGAGCGCATCGAAAAGAACGACAAGACCGGCCACCTCGATCGGGACGCCTTGCGCGCGCGCTGGGAGGCCACGAACAAGGCCCTCACCGAGGAAACCGGCCTTACCGCGGAGCAGCGACGTCTCGTTCGCGGGCTGATCTTCGAATTGAAATCGGAAAGCGACGCGAGGCGGCGGGCCATCCGCGAGCAGCTCGCCGCGCTTCAGGCCGAGTTCGACGCCTTCGGCTATATCGTATTCATGTATCCCGAGCTGTCCAGTCTGCTCGCGCCAGCCGTTCTGGAGACGCTGTTCGCGATCGACCCGCCTCGCAGCCTGGAAACGATCATGGCCGGCGCCGAAAGCGCCTATTTTGGCGTTCGCGCCATGGCCATCGACCTTCTGGGCCGCGCCGCGCCGCCGGGCGCCGTGCCCCTCGTCGCCCGCGGCCTGGCGGATCACATGCCGGAAGTTCGGATCGCGGCCGCCTACGCGCTCGCGTCCCTCGGTGCGCGCGAAGCCACCCCGGCGCTGATAGGCCAGTTGTCCTACCTCGATCAGCGGGTATCGAACGCCGCGCGCGAGGCGCTTGCAAGCGTCTGGGGTGAGCGCCTCGGCGAGCAGAGGCCGGCAACGGTCGACGAATGGAATGCGTTCTGGTCCGCCCAATCCGTCTCCGGAGCAACGATCGCGCTCGACAAGCTCAAACCCCTAATCGCCCCCGAGGACGAGCAGACGGTAAGCTACGACGCGAACCACTGAAAACAATGAAGGGTTCTTCCGTCGCCCCGTGAAGGAAGAACCCTGATTCGTATTCCGCGCCACCAGGCGCAAAGGATCGCGGATTATTTCTGTCCGCAGTAACGCGAGCCCGACCTACCCCCAAGTCACACGTCTCTCTGCCCGCGCCCGCGACTTCCGATGCCATTGCCTCGGAGCAAGCTCCCGGGACTCTCGAAATCCAAACCGGCTTCAGTCCCGGTCATGCCTAGAACGGGCCTGTCAACCCTCCATCCAAAAACCATGAAAAGAATTCACACTGCCCAATTGCTCTCAAGGAAGATTTCGCGCCTGGCAAGCGCTTGATCTAAAATAACTCCGCCCCTCCACGGCGGGGGCGCGATGTGATGTCGACCCGATTCCAGGAGCCCGCGCCCATGAACCTGACCCGTACCTTCGTTTTCCTCGCCAGCGTCTGTGCGATTGGCGCTATGCCCTGCGCCGCGGCGGTTGGTTCGGTCAGCTTCGATCCCGAAGCCCCGCCCGCCCGGCACATCTCCGAATACAACCTGTTCAAGGATCCCGCGCGTCAGATTCCAAACGACGGCGTGCTGCCCTACGACCTGAACACCCCGCTCTTCTCGGATTACGCCAGCAAGCACCGCTTCGTCTGGATGCCGCCGGGGACTGCGGCGCGCTACGATCGGCGCGGCCCCTTTGAATTCCCCGTCGGCGCCGTGCTCGTGAAAACATTCAGCTATCCCCATGACCTGCGTGCCCCGGAAAAGGGCGAGCGCCTCATCGAGACGCGCCTCCTCGTGCACAAGCCCGAGGGTTGGCTGGGCTTCTCGTACATCTGGAACGAGGATGCCACCGACGCGCGGCTCGCCGTGGCCGGCGGGCGCGTGGATGTCTCCTGGATACACTACGATGGCGGGCAGCGCGAGTTGAAGGGTTACATCATCCCCAACATGAACGAGTGCAAGCAGTGCCACGAGCTTGGCGGGCGCCTCCAGCCCATCGGCCCCCAGGCCCGCCACCTGAATAAGGATTATGACTACGGGGACGCCATCATGAACCAACTCGCCCGCTGGACCGATGCGGGCTACCTCGAAGGCGCCCCGGCCCCCGACGAGGCGCCCCGCGTACCGGATGCGGATAATCCCGCAAGCGGCTCGCTCGCCGAACGCGCCCGCGCCTACCTGGACATCAACTGCGCCCACTGTCACAACCCCCGCGGACCAGCCCACATGTCCGGCCTGGACCTGTCCTACCGTCAGGACGACCCCGCCAGGTTCGGTGTCTTCAAGCCCCCCATCGCGGCGGGGCGCGGCTCCGGCGGACACCGCTTCGGCATCGAGCCCGGCAGCCCCGATACCTCCATCCTCATCCACCGCATCGAAAGCACCGAACCCGGCGTCATGATGCCCCCGCTGCCCCTCCGCACGAACCACGACGAGGGCATCGCCCTGCTCCGGCAGTGGGTCCTCGAAATGCAGGCGGAAGTCGGCGCCGACAACCGGGTGACCCTGGGGGAATAGGGGAAGGCCGGAGCGGACAGCACTCAGTCCGTCGCGAAATCCGAGCGCCAGAGGTGCTCCGCGCGTTCAGCCAGTTTCCGCTGGCGCAACGCGATGCGCTCCGGTGTCCATTCCTCGGGGGCCATATCGGAAATGCGTTTTGTGAGTTGGTAGGCGCTGCCGGCGTAAGCGCCAACTTTGTCTGGGTACGGCGAATTTCCAGCCTGTCGGTTCATCCCCGACTCCAGTAGGGTGAGGTTGCCCAGCCGGTAGGTGTACCGGTCCCGCCGATCCTGCGGGAAGTCGCTGTCCCAGGTCTCGTCGGGATTCTCCGGGAGAATGTGCTCAATGGTAGCGGGGTCGGTTAGATAGTCGCAGGCGCGGCCCGACGCATCCTGCTCCAGCGCGCAAAGGACATACCGAACGAGTCTCTTTCTTGGACCTTTCGTGGATATTTCCATGCTGGCAAACGCCTGGATGAATGGCTCCCGCTCGACATAGATCGGCTGGAGCCGGGCGAAAAGTTCGGCGGGGGATTTAACCAGGCCATCCAGCAGCGCCTTGGCGGCGTGGTGGCACACCGGCTCCAGTTCGTTGGTATTCAGACCGGCAACCACGGTGTACCGAAATGCGAATCGCGAGATCAATTTGAGCACACGCGCGAACTCGTTCTTGCGCAGCATCTCCCACGCCGCATATAGGACCGGCGTGAACTGGCGGACACCGAAGAGTTTCAATTCCTGGATATACGGACGGCAAGCGGGATCATCAATCCAGTATTCATGCCCCGGATCGCCCAGCGCGGAGAACAACTCCGACCGCTGCTCCAGTTCGTCCATCAGGCGCAACACGTCAGCCGGCGAACTAATGCGGTCTCTGACAATCTTGAACAGCCGCTGGGTGCGGACTTTGGGTAGTTCGCAAAGGAGGTGGTAGCGCAGGAACTCGGGAAAACGCTCCTGCCGGACCGTACTGACCAGCGATTTCCACCGCCGCTGGAGCGAGTCCAGGTCGCTCCTGGCCTTTACCAGGGAAAACAGATAATTCTTCAAGAGGTCGGTGGCGGAGAGTTCGAGCCCGCGCGCGTTGAGCGTTTCGAATACCGTGTACGCGTTGATCTCGTCGTCCACCGTGATAAGAATAAACAGCAACTGCCGACCGATGCACTCATTCAATAACGTCGCCAGCCCCCTTCCGGAATCGGCGAGGTTCGATTCAGCACGAATGGACTTCTCATAGTATTGGAAGCACTTCCAGAGCTGTCCGTTCGAAGCGGAGAGCCCCCGCGCGTTGGCGGGGGTGCGGAGCTGGACCAGATAGTCCTGGTAAAAGCCGTTGTCATTCTCGTTCAGGAAGAGCTTGCTGCTCTCCACAAGAGACGCGGGGTCCCGCTCGCCGATGAAGCGCTTTCGGAGGTCGGTCGCGCGGGTTGTATTGTCTTCCGGTTCTACCCCTTCGGCGGCAAGCCCCCCCAGGCGGGCCAGGATTGCGAGCGCGATAATGCTCAGGGTCGCGAGGCGCTGCTGCCCGTCAATAATCTCGTATTCCCGGTCGCTCTTCCCCTCAACCACCAGCGCGCCCATGTAATGTCTGGCATCGGCGTCATTCCTCAACTCGAGGATGTCATTCCAGAGATCTTCCCACTGCTCCTTCTGCCAGGAGTAGTCTCGCTGGTACGGCGGGACGCGATACACGCGACCGTTGCCTATAAGGTCCAGAAAATTCCGGGTATCCGTGTTCAGAAGCACGCTCTTTGCCATTCACTGACCCCTGGTATCAAGAAGAAACTCGATGGTGTGCTGAAAAATGATACCTTATGGTACCAGTTTGACGGTTATGCAGCCACTATCAGGTTTCGGGCCCCGGCGAATCGCCTCGCGGATTCCGCGCCCGGTGTGCTATACTTGCTTCTTGAGCGCCACGAACCGCAGCCCGCCGAGTTGACAGCCCGCATGATTGTACAGTTGAGTCTAGGGAGCAACCTGGGAGACCGTGCATCCGCGCTGCGGCGGGCCCTGAGAGCGCTGGCGGCGGAGCCGGAGGTGGAATTATTGGCGTGGTCCCATTGTTACGAAACGGAGCCGATCGGTATCGCAGATCAGCCCCCGTTCCTGAATTTGGCGGTTGAGATTGAGACGGCCCTCGCGCCGCTTGAACTCCTGAATGCCGTCAAGGCCATCGAAGCAGCCATCGGCCGCCGGAAGACCGGCCGGTGGGGCCCCCGAGAGATCGATATCGATATCATCCTCTGGGGCGACACCCAGTTCCAGTCGGAACGCCTTACCCTGCCGCACCGGGAATTCCGCGAGCGCGCTTTCGTGCTCGTCCCCATGGCGGAAATCGCGCCGGACGCCGTCGACCCCCTCACCGGGGAGACCGTCACGGCCCTGGCGGGGCGGCCCGGCGTACACGGGTGGATCGAAAAACGCGAGAAAATCTCGCCCTGAACCGCTCCGCTTGGAGCCCAACGGGACCGGGACGGATTCGTCTACGGTTCAGGAGAATGCCACGTGACCCGCGTCACCACCCTTTCATTCGGGGAACGGAAGCAGCGCGGTGAAAAAATCACCGTGCTCACCGCCTACGACTATCCCACCGCCGAGCTGCTCGACGCCGCCGGCGTGGACGCCCTGCTGGTCGGCGATTCCGTCGCCATGGCCGTCATGGGCCTCGAAAACACCCTCGCCGTGACGGTGGACGACATCCTCCACCACACACGCATGGTGGCCCGCGCCGCAAAGCGCGCCATGGTTATCGCCGACATGCCCTTCCTGTCCTACCAGGTCACCCCGGAAGAGGCCGTGCGCAACGCCGGACGCCTCATCGCGGAGGGCGGGGCGCATGCCGTGAAGCTGGAGGGGCCGGTCTCGCGCATCGGAGCCGCACTCGATCGGATCCTGGCGGCGGGCATTCCCGTCATGGGCCACCTCGGCCTCACGCCGCAGTCGGTCCACCAGTTCGGCGGCTTTAAGGTGCAGGGCAAGGCCCCCGAAGCCGGGGCGCGCCTCCTGGAGGACGCGCGCGCGCTGGAGGCCGCCGGCTGCTACGCCATCGTGCTGGAGTGCATTCCCGCGCCGCTGGCGGGTGAAATCACCGCCGCCCTGCGCATCCCGACCATCGGAATCGGCGCGGGCCCCGCCTGTGACGGCCAGGTGCTCGTGCTCCACGACATCCTCGGCTGGGGCAAGGCGCGTTTCGCGCACGCCTTCGCCGACGTTCGGGGCCAGATCGGCCAGGCCGCCTCGGCGTACGTCGAAAGCGTGAAAAGCGGCGCCTATCCTGCCCCGGAGCACACGTACCCATGAAGATCATCCGTGAAAAGGCCGAAATGCGCGCCTGGTCGATTGCCGAGAAGGCCGCGGGACGCCCCGTGGGTTTTGTCCCCACCATGGGCGCCCTCCACGAGGGCCACGCCAGCCTCGTGCGGGCGTCTGTGGCGAATGGCGACCACGCGGTGGCCAGCATCTTCGTAAATCCGACCCAGTTTGCGCCGAACGAGGACCTGGACAAGTACCCGCGCACCTTCGACGAGGACTGCGCCCTGCTGGCGTCCCTCGGGACGCAGGTGGTATACGCACCCGACGCGGCGTCCATGTACCCGGAAGGGTATTCGACCTACGTCACGGTGGAAGGCGTCAGCGAGGGCCTTTGCAGCCTGTCGCGCCCGCACTTCTTCCGGGGCGTCGCCACCGTCGTTACCAAACTCTTCGCCACCGTGTTGCCGGATCGCGCCTATTTCGGGCAGAAGGACGCGCAGCAGTGCGCCGTGATCAAGCGCATGGCCCGCGATCTCGATCTCGGTGTCGAAATCGTCGAAATGCCCATCGTTCGCGAACCGGATGGCCTCGCCATGAGTTCGCGCAACCGCTACCTGGCGCCGGAAGACCGGAAAGCGGCGCTCCGAATATCCGCCGCCCTGTTCCGCGCACGCGACCTGCTGGATGCCGGCGAGCGCGACGCCGCCGTGATTACGAGCGCGGTCCGCCACGCGATGGCGCCGCTCGAAATCGATTACGTGTCCCTCGTGGACGCGGACACCATGCGCCCGCTCGACCGCGTCGCCGGGGAGATTCTCCTGGCCGCCGCCGCGCAGGTCGGTCCCGCGCGCCTCATCGACAACATCAAGTTCACCGCGCCCGCGGACGACGAAAGGGGGGAGTAGACCCATGATGCTTTCCATGTTCAAGAGCAAGATCCACCGTGCGACCGTCACCCAGGCCGAATTGCACTACAAGGGCAGCCTCACGCTGGACCCCGTCTTGATGGAGGCCGCCGACATGCTGCCCAACGAGGAAGTCCATGTCCTCAACATCAATACCGGGGCGCGCTTCACCACCTATATCATCGAAGGCGAGCGGGGGAGTGGTGTGGTCTGCTTGAACGGCGCCGCCGCGCGCCTGGGGCAACCGGGCGACCTCATTATTGCGCTCACCTATTGCCAGATGGATCGCGAGGAGGCCCGGCGCCATGTGCCGGTTGTGGTTCATGTGGACGAGCGGAACCGCATTACCTCGGTCGAAGGTTCGGAGCGGAACTAGCGGCCCGCCGGAGTGACGTGTATCCCCGGCCCGCGATGCGTTAAGATCCGCCCATGACCGCTCCCCGTCTCCACATTACCGAAGGTATGCGCCGTTTTCTGGAGTACCCCAAATTCCGCGGGCGCACGCGCATGCTCGTGCTCGATACCGGCTATTTCTTCGACCGGAGCTGGCTGCGCGCCGCCCGGGATCTCGGATGGCGAACGGCGTCGGTTCCCTCGGTCATCACAGGCAGCCTGACGCGGGACGACATCGCCGCGCTCTTCCAGACCATCGGCGAGTTCAAACCGGATTTCATCCTCACCAGCAACTACGCCGGGATGGATCCCGGCGGCATGTTCGCGCATTTCTTCAACGACGCCAAATTGCCCTACGTCAGCTGGTTTACGGACACGCCCCGGATGATCCTGTTCCAGCGGACCATGTACATCTCCGAATTTGCCGTCGCCGCCACCTGGGAGCGCGTCTACGAACCCCATCTCCGCGAGCGGGGCTTCCAGCACGTGCATTACATGCCGCTGGCCACCGATCCCGCCGTCTTTAACGCCCCGCCCGCCGATACCTTCGACCGGGAGCTCGCCTTTGTCGGTACATCCATGCTGGAGCAGCTCGGCGAGGCCCTCGAAAAGCACCGGGACCTGCCCGAGGTGGTCGCGGCGGTGGAATCGGCCATTCGCGGCGGCCGCGCAACCCGGGAAGCCTATATCGGCGGCGTCGGCGACATTATCGGCGCGCCATTGTACGCCTCCCTCGATGAATCGCGGCAGCGCAACGCCGAATTGCTGCTCAACTACGAGTCCACGTCGCACCAGCGTATCGAACTCGCCCGTTACCTCGAACCCGCGGGCCTCGAAGTGCGGGGCGATCCCGCGTGGTCGCGCATTGTGGGCCGGTGCGGGCCGGGATTGCACTACTTTGACGAGCTTGCGGCGTTTTACCGGAGCACCGCCATCAACCTGAATCAGACGAGCCTGCAAATGCGGGACGCCGTGAACCAGCGCGTCTTCGATTGCCCGGCGGCGGGCGGCTTCCTTATAACGGACGACCAGCCCGATCTTCACGAGCATTTTGACGCCGAAAGCGAGGTGGTGACGTACCGGAGCCTGCCGGAACTCGCCGACAAGGTAACCTACTACCGGAAGCGTCCCGGAGAGCGGCGCGCCATCACCGAGCGTGCGCGGGCGCGTATCCTCGCACAACACACGCACGCGCATCGGCTGCGCGGCCTCGAAACCTTCCTCAAGGCGCGCTTCGCGGCGGGGGAAACGGCGTGATGCTGGAAAAACTGACCGTCCAGCGAGTGCTCTGCTTTGGCGGCATGCTCGTATCCATATTGTTCGTCGTGGCCATGTACAGCCGCTACACCCTTGACTTCCCCTACGCGGATCAGTGGGATTTCGTGCCGCTCCTGGAGAAGGCCTTCGCGGGGGAACTTTCCTGGCGCGATTTTCTCGCCCAGCACAACGAGCACCGGCTGGTCTTTCCCCGCCTGCTTATGTTTGTGCTGGCCCTCGTCAGCGATTGGGACGTCCGCTGGGAGCTGGCGGCGAGTTTCCTCTTCGCTCTCTTCACCTGGGCGTTACTGTGCGTGCAGGCGAGCTTGTCCGGCAAAGATATCGATGCCGGGAGCAATGAAGCCGTCTACCTGGTGTTCGCGCTTCTGATCTTCTCCATGTCGCAATGGGGCAATTGGTTCCTCGGCTGGCAGGTCCAGGAATTCATGAACGTGTTTGCGACCGTGCTGGCGGTCATGGGGCTGACCTGGCGCCGCGCGCCGGGGCCGGGCGTGTATGTGGCGGTGGCCAGCGCCGTCGTGGCCACGTTTTCCTTCGCGAACGGGCTGCTGCTGTGGCCCATCGGCCTTCTGTTGCTGTTCCTCCAGCGGGGACAGAAGGGTTACCGCGCGAAAGCCTTCAAGCGCTATCTCACGGTCTGGTGCGGCGTGGGGGGGGCGGTGGCCATCGTCTACTTCGCCGGATACGCGCGCCCGCCGCATCACGCGCCGCTTTCCTCCGCTCTCGCCCAACCGCGCGCCGTTTTCTTCTACGTCCTGGCCTACCTCGGCCAGCCCGTCGGGCGCCTGGAGGACGTCGCCGTTATCCTCGGCGAAGTAATCCGGGGAAATCCCTCCCGGACACCGCACCTGCTGTCGATTATGACCGGCGCGCTGGGCATGCTGATCTGGACTGTGACCAGCCTTCAGCTTCGTCTGTTCGGTGCGCGGCGCCACGCCCTGCTGCCGTGGCTCGGTCTCGCGCTCTACGCCGTCGGCACCGCGCTCCTGACCGGACTTGGCCGCGTCGATCAGGGGATCGAGCAGGCCCTCAGTTCGCGGTACGTCACCATGGCCAATCTGCTCTGGTTCCCGATCGCCGCGCAGATGCACTGGGCCGGCCAAACCGGCGTCAAGAGCTTTATTCAGTACCTGCTTCCCGTCAAGACCGGGCTGCTCTGCGCGGCCCTCCTGGGAGCCTCCCTCGCAGGGGCCTATCGCTGGAGCGAGCGCTACCACGCTTACGACGCCCTGCGTGGGGAACTGGTGAGCGGAGACGACGCCGAGATCCTGCGCCCCCTCTACCCGCCGGATCCGCAAGTCATCCTCGAGCGCCGCCCGGTGCTCGAACAACACGGCCTGAGCGTTTTTCTGGCCATTGAACCTCCGGCCGAACCGGAAGGCGACTGATACAACCGCTCCGAAGCCCCTCGTCGCGCCAGAATATGGCGCCTCAGAATCCCCGTATGGGTCCCAATACAGAACGAGTTACCGCACGGATAAGAATGCTTCGGGTGCGAGCGTTTCGTGAAGCGCCAACATTCGCGGGCAGCATTTCAATCTGAACGGGTGGCGCAACGCGTCACGAACGTACCCCAACCAAAAACCACGTATCACTCCCGTGCGGTGGCGGCTTCCACAGGAGCCGGGTCTGTGGCGGCGTTCGGATGTTTCTCGTTAAAGGCGTCGATGCTCTCGTTCATGTATTTGAGGTAGCCCGGCGGGATGTCCTGATAGATGCCGTCGCAGAGCCACTCGAACTTACCGTCCATGGCGTCGGCTGAGACGCGGTTGTAGAGGCTGTTGTGGTTCTTCCGGACTGCCTTGAGGTTGGCCTTCACGCGGGCCCGCGCTTCTCGGCAGAAGAGGTCGGCCACGCGCTGCAATTCTTCCTTGTGTTTCGATTTTTCCAGCAGCGCGTCGGTGTAGGAGAGCAGGGCGGCCATGACGAAGAGGTCGGTTCCGATATCGACGAAGTTGGCCATGATGAGCTGTTCGCGCTCGAGTTTCTGCTGGTATCTTGCCATCGTGTGAAACATGGTTCGGGCCAGCTTGCGGGCGTGTCTTCCGATAAAGACGAGGTGGTCGCGGTTGTTGGTGTTGAGATAGCGCGCCTCATGCGAGCCGGACGCCGGGAGCCACTGCCTCGGGTACCATCTGGCGTAGAAGGGCAGAAAACTCTGGAGAAAGTGCTGGAGCTTGTTGCCGCCGGGCATCATCAGCGGCATGATCTGCCGCACGTGCACGTCCATCGCCTCGCGCGCGATGAAGAGGCGCATGATCTCGTCGGTCCCCTCCACGATGCGCGCGATCCGCATGTCGCGCACCATGCGCTCGGCGGGAATGGGCTCTTCTCCGCGCTTCGCCAGGGATTCCGCCGTTTCGTAGCCGCGCCCGCCGCGCAACTGGAGGAAGTCGTCGGCGATCTTGCAGCCGCGGACCGTGGTGAAGTATTTGGCCATGGCGGCTTCCAGACGGATATCGCTGCCGCCGCGGTCGGCCATGGCGCAGCCGAGCCAGGTGACGGCCTCCATGGCGAGGGTGTCGGCGGCGAAGGAGGCCAGCTTCTGGGCGGTGTTCTGGTGCTTGCCGATGGGGGCGCCCCACTGCTCGCGCTCGCGGGCCCATTTGGCGCCCGCGACGATGGCGGCCTTCCCGCCGGCCGCCGTGGTGGCGGGAATAGAGAGGCGACCGGCGTTGAGCGTGACCAGGGCGATTTTCAGCCCTTCGCCCGGCGCGCCGATGATGTTTTCCACGGGCACCTTGACGTTGTCGAAGTTCAGGAGGCCATTCTGGATGCCGCGGATACCCATGAAATCGCAGCGGTGCACCACGTCGAAGCCGGGGGTGTCGGTCTCGACGATAAACGCGGTTATCTGCTTCTTTTCCTTGCCGTTCACGGTGATGGACGGCGTGCGCGCCATCACCACCATCATCTCGGCGGCGGTTCCATTGGTGATCCAGAGTTTTCGCCCGTTGATGATGTAGTGCTGGCCGTCCTCGGTCGGCTCCGCGCGCGTCACCATCTTGGCGGGGTCCGATCCGACGCCGGGCTCGGTGAGCGCGAAGGCGGAGACGGCGCCTTTCGCAAGCCGGGGCAGGTATTTCTTCTTCTGCTCTTCCGTGCCGAAGAGCTTGAGCGGCTGCGGCACCCCGATGCTCTGGTGCGCGGTGATGCCGGCGGCGGTGGAGGCGCAGTAGCTGCTGATGAAGGCGCAGGCGCGGCTGTAGTTGGTCTGGCTGAGGCCGAGTCCACCGTATTCGGCGGGAATCTTCATGCCGTAGGCCCCTACTTCGGCGAGGGCCTTTAGACCTTCGGCGGGAATCAGGCCGGTGCGGTCAACATCGCTGGGATCGATGTGCTTTTCGAGCACGGCACGCAACGTTTCGATGTAGTCGTCGCCGATTTTCCGGTCCTCTTCGGATTGCAGCGGGAAGGGGTGGATGTGGTTCCATTCAAAGTTCCCCTTGAACAGTTCCGCCACGAAGCTGGGCGCCTGCCAGGTGGTCTCGCGCGAATCCTCGGCGACATCAAGGGACGCCTGCTTGGCCTTGTCATCCAACTGCATGTGCTGCCTCCTGTGGGTGGGTTGCGGCGAAGCGGGCGCGCTCCGACCTACCGCTCAGTATATACCACGTATTCCCGCCGCTGTCGAACGGGTGCTCCGGGAAAACGACTCGGGCCGGCCTGATGGGACCGGCCCGGCGGTGATGCATCCGGTTGAGACGCCGCTTCAGGCGTGGCGCAATTCGCGCTTGAGAATCTTGCCCGTGGGGCCTTTGGGGAGCTCCGGCAGGATTTCGACCTCCTTGGGCCATTTGAACTTGGCGGTGTTCGCCTGGAGAAACTCGTGGATTTCCTCGGGGGTAATCACCTGGCCATCGCGCGCGGACACGAAGACCTTCACCTCTTCCCCGCGCATGGGGCAGGGCACGCCGATAACCGCGGCTTCGAGAACCTTGGGATGCGTGTAGAGCACTTCCTCGATCTCGCGCGGGTAGATATTCATACCGCCGCGGATGATCAGGTCCTTCTTGCGATCGACGATGTAGAAGAAGCCTTCCTCGTCGACCTTGCCCATGTCGCCGGAGTGGAACCAGCCATTGACGATGGCCTCGCGCGTGGCTTCGGGGCGGTTGTAGTAGCCCTTCATAATGTTGTGGCCGCGGATGACGACTTCGCCCACCTCGTTGGCGTCGGCGAAGCTGCCGTCTTCCCGCTTGATGGCCACGTCCACGCCCCAGATCGGCTTGCCAATGGACCCCACCTTGAGCTTGTCGCCCGCCTGGCTGAAGGTGGCTACGGGGCTGGTCTCGGAGAGGCCATAGCCTTCGAGGATGGTGATGCCGAAGCGCTCCTGGAAACGCCGGTGGACGTCCTCGGGGAGCGCGGCGCCGCCGGATACCGCGTGGGTGATGGAGGAAAGATCGAAATCGGCTTTTTCGGCCTCGTTGAGCATAAAGAAATACATGGTGGGCACGAGTGCGATGAGCTTGACCTTATCCCGCTCGATGATGCGCAGGGCCTTCTCCGTCTCGAAGCGCGGCAGCAGGGTCATCGTGCCGCCGGAAAGAATCGAGGCGTTCATCAGGCAAGTCTGGCCGAAGGAGTGGAAAAGCGGCAGCGTCGTCAGGCAGACATCGCCCGGCTGCACCATGGTGATTTCGCGGGTGGAGTAATAGGCGTTGAAGAACAGGTTGAAATGCGTGAGCTCCGCCCCCTTCGGCGCGCCCGTGGTGCCGGAGGTGTAGAGGATGACCGCGGTGTCGTCGGGCATGGTCTGCACGGTGTCGAATTCCGGATCCGCGGCCATGACCAGGTGCATGAAATTCTCGCCGACGGGCGGGGCCTCCAGATCGTCCGGCGTGCTCACGGAAATGTAGTGCTTGCAGGTGTCGATCGCGTTGAATGCCTTGACGGCCTCACCCTCGAACATTTTAAAGGCGAAAAAGGCGATCGCTTCGGAGTCCTTGAGGTAGTGCTCGATTTCGTGCTGCGTATAGAGCACATTCACGGGAACGACCGTGGCGCCGGTGTGGAGGATGCCGTAGTAGATGATTGGGAAGTGCGGCGTGTTGGGGATCATCATGGCGACCTTGTCGCCCTGGCCGATTCCCCGGGCGTGCAGGGCGCTGGCCACGCGTTTCGCGGCGCCCGCCACCTCGGGATAGGACATCCGGAGATCGTCGAGTATGACCGCCGTGGTGTCGGGGTGGGCCGCCGCCGTAACGTCAAGAAAATGGGCCAGATTCAGCATGGTTCACTGCTCTCCTTGGTCGATTGGTGGTCAGGGGGCCGGCACGATCAGCCCGCATGGCGCCCTAACTATACCGGGGAGCGCGCCCCGATATCGACCCCGAGCCCCGGCGTCTCAATTGGCCTTGAATTCCGAGACCAGGGCCGTCACGGTGGCCTTGGCGTCTCCGAAGATCATGCGCGTGTTTTCCTTGAAGAAGAGCGGGTTCTGGATGCCGGCGAATCCGGAGGCCATGCTGCGCTTGAGCACGAAAACAGTGTGCGAGAAGTCGACATTGATGATGGGCATCCCGTAGATGGGGCTGGATTCGTCCTCGCGCGCCGCCGGGTTTACCACATCGTTGGCCCCGATGACGATGCAGACGTCCACACTTTCCATCTGGCGGTTGACGTCGTCCATCTCCACGAGCTGCTCGTAGGGCACGTCGGCCTCGGCGAGGAGCACGTTCATGTGCCCGGGCATGCGGCCCGCGACCGGGTGAATTGCGAACTTCACCTCGGCGCCGTTGGCCTCCAGGTGTTCGGCGAGCTCGCGCACGACGTGCTGCGCCTGGGCGACCGCCATGCCGTAGCCGGGCACGAACACGACCGAGTGCGCGGCTTCGAGGATGTAGTAGGCGTCCTGGGCGGTCAGCGCGCGCGCCTCGCCCTGATCCGCGCCGCTGCCGCCGCCGGCCTCCGCGCTGCCGAAGCCGCTGAAGAGCACGTTGGAGAGGGAGCGGTTCATCGCCTTGCACATGATGCTGGTGAGGATGATGCCGCTGGCGCCCACGAGCGACCCGGACACGATCAGCACGGTGTTGCCGATGACGAAGCCGGCCGCGCAGGCCGCCAGGCCGGAGTAGCTGTTCAGCAGCGAAATAACCACCGGCATGTCCGCGCCCCCGATCGGGATGGTCGCCAGCACGCCGAACACGAAGGCCAGGGCGATGGTGGCGTAGAACGCGTACTCCGCGGCGGGCGCGTCGGGGTTGATCACAAAGACGACGCCCGCGGCGAGCACCCCGAGCAGCACGAGGGCGTTCACGATCTGCTGCCCGGCAAACAGGACGGGTTTTCCGTCAATGCGCTCGGCGAGTTTGGCGTAGGCCAGCAGGCTGCCGGTGAAGGTGACGCCGCCAATAAGCACGGAAAGGAAAGTGGCGATGACGGGAACCGCGATGTCGCCCCACGGGACTTCGAGGTAGCGCCCGGCGCCGTTGTGGAAAGCCGCCCACCCGACCAGCAGGCTCGCAAGGCCGCCGGTGCCGTTGAAGAGGGCCACGAACTCCGGCATCGAGGTCATGGGCACGCGCACGGCCGCGATCGCGCCGATCATGCCGCCCAGGAGTATACCCGCCGCAATCCAGCTGTAGGAAACAATCTGCTGGTCGAGCAGGGTCGCCACCACGGCCAGGAGCATGCCGGCCGCGGAAACCCTGTTGCCGCGGACAGCCGTGCCGGGGCGGCCCAGCATTTTCAAGCCGAGAATGAAAAGAACAGCGGAAACGATATAACTCAGTGCGATGGCGGTGCTCACTTGGGCGCATCCTTCGACTTGAACATGGCCAGCATGCGATGGGTCACCCAGTAGCCGCCCACCACGTTGATGCTCGCAAAAACCACCGCGAGAAAGCCGAGGGCGGTCGCCATGGTGTCATTGCCGGCCTGGCCAGCGGCGAGCAGCGCGCCCACGATGGTGATGCCGGAGATCGCGTTCGCGCCCGACATCAGCGGCGTGTGGAGTTGCGACGGCACCTTGTTAATGAGTTCGAAACCGAGAAAAATGGAGAGGACAAAGGTAAAAAGCAGGAGTATCATGGACATTTAGCGGTTCTCCCGGTGTTTCCGAATCAAATCGCTGCACAGTTCGCCGTTGTGCGCCACGAGGCAGCCGCCCATGATCTCGTCGTCGTGATCGAGGCGAATCGCCCCGGCTTCCTTGTCCCAGAAATGCTCAATGAGGTTGGCGAGGTTGGCGGTGTACATTTCGCTCGCGTGGACCGGAACCTGACGCGACAGGTGCGGCAGGCCGACCAGCGTCACGCCGTGGCGCCGGGCGATCTGTCCCATTTCAATCCCTTCGACGTTGCCGCCGCTGTCCACGGCCCCATCGACCACGACGCTGCCCGGGCGCATGCGCTGGAGCATGGCGTCGGTCACGATCACCGGCGCGCGGCGGCCGAAGACCTGCGCGGTCGTGATGACGAGATCGGATTCGGCGATCACCGACGCAATCGCCTCAACTTCCCGCGCCCGCTGCTCCTCGGTCAATTCGACCGCGTAGCCGTCTTTCGTTTCACCGGTCTCGCCGAGATCGACCTTCACGAATTTCGCGCCGAGGGATTTGACTTGTTCCTCGACGGCCGGGCGCGTGTCGAAGGCGTCCACCCGCGCGCCGAGGCGCTTGGCCGTGGCGATCGCCTGAAGCCCAGCCACGCCGACGCCAATGACGAAGACCCGGGCGGGCTTCAGCGTGCCGGCGGGGGTCATCATCATCGGGAGAATCTGCGGCAAGTGGTTGGCGCCGAGCAGCACGGCCGCATAGCCCGCCAGGTTGGTCTGGCTGCTCAACGCGTCCATTTTCTGGGCCAGCGTCGTGCGCGGGATAAGCTCCATCGCGATGGCGTTGACGCCGCGGGCGACCATGCCATCGATGGCGCTCTCCGCCGAAAAAGGATCCAGATAACCGATATAGAGCGCCCCACGCGCTATCGACGCAACCTGATCCGGCGTCGGCCCCTCCAGCCCGATCACCACATCCGCGTCGCCCGGGCCATCCGCCGTTACCGTCGCCCCGGCCAACGAATAGTCCGCGTCGGTCCAGCCGCACGTCACCCCCAGATCGGGCGGGACGCACACCGCAATCCCCAGGTTGGACAGCCGTTTCGCCCCCGTCGGCGTGAGGGATACCCGCGGTTCGTCCGCATGGATCCCTTTGAGTGCATAAAGCTTCACGTGGGTGCTCTCCCTCCAGAAAAGGCGCCACAGCAACACTGCGGGCCACTATACGCCAGCCCGCGCGCACCGCGCAAGCGAACTGGACTTTGAAAAGCGCCAGGTACCGAAGGAGCCGTAATACCACACGCGGCTGTCGGGAAAACGTCTGCTATCTCGTCACCCGCGCGTCGAGGCCGCGGCATGGCGCCGATAACCCTCAACTGCGCATTCTGCGTTTGTCGACGGGCAATTATGGCGCCATTCCGGACCTGCCGATGGCAAACAGGCGCCACAATATATAGAAAATCGATCAAAAATGCCCTGAAACAGCCTTTTTACTGTCCAACTACCATATTTAGTGGGTAGTGACTCTTTGAGAAATCCAGCATCACAAAATTTAGTGGAAAAAAATTCAAAAAAGCGCTTCAAAGGGGTTGACACGCCCTACATGTTGTGCTAAGATGCGTTCGGTGTTTGGGACTAGAGACTGTTGACAAAACAGTCCACGCGTTGTCAGGGAATACCGCAGCCCAAGACCCCTGACCTAATTCGCAACCGTGACCCTCTTGCGCCTGGATACACGGAACTGTAGTCCCAGACATTCCCGCACATGGGCGGTGGATTCCCAAGGTCCACCGCCCCCTTCCTTTTCAGGCGGCGTACGCATCCGGGCTCCCCAGCCCAGCGCGTCAACCCGTGCCACGCGATCGCGCCCCAGCGCGTTCGTGTGCCCGGAGCAACGCAAACCCACCACCGCCAACACCACCCCACACGAGCGGCTCCACACACCCCACGCCACCCTCCCGGCGTGCCACGGACAAGCCCGCAAGGGCTTGCCCGTGCCAATCCCCCAGGGACTGACACGCCAAAACCACACCAACCACCAAATCAGCCCACACGTCCAACAGAGCACAAACCCACACCACAAACACCCCAACCGGCGGGGCTGTCCCGTCGCCGTCCATCCCAGTCCCGGGCGTCAACCCGTGCCACGCGATCGCGCCCCAGCGCGTTCGTGTGCCCGGAGCAACACCAGCCCAACACCGCCATTACCACCCCACACGAGCGGCGAAACCGCCCCACACGAGCGGCAAGACAACCCCACACGAGCGGCTCCACACACCCCACACCCCACGCTCCAGCCCCCCCCTCCCGGCGCGCCACGGACAAGCCCGCAAGTCAACCCGTGCCACGCGATCGCGCCCCAGCGCGTTCGTGTGCCAGGAGCAACACACACCCACCGCCACCAACATCACCCCACACGAGCGGCTCCAAACACCCCACACACCAAGCGCCCCTCCCGGCGCGCCACGGACAAGCCCCGCGCGTCATCCCGTGCCACGCGATCGCGCCCCCAAAGGATCGCGGGCATTCCTGCCTGCGGAAACGACCGCCCCCACCACCACAACGCCGCACCCTCCTCATTCCACCCCAGCCCCGCCCGTCAACCCGTGCCACGCGATCGCGCCCCAGCGCGTTCGTGTGCCAGGAGCAACGCACACCCACCACCGCCAACACCACCCCACACGAGCGGCAAAACCACCCCCTTGCCAAAACACCCATACCGGGCTATACTGACCCCGCAGTCGGGTCGGCCCCGGCGCATCCCTCTGGGCAGGAGGACATGGGAAACAATGGCGGCGGCAGCACACCAAATCAGCCACGCCCGCACCACCGGGTACACCCACGCGCCGCGCGGCGCCAACCTCGAAGCGCCGCCGGGGGGACTGCCGCGCACCCGCAACCCCAATCCCCACACGCGCGCCCGCGTCCACCCGCACACACGGCCCCGGCCCCATCCAGGCAACGTGCGAGGCTGTACCCCAAAAAAGCCTGACCTACACCTACGACCAGTTCGGGCGGATGACCCGCAAGACCGGCGGCGACACCAAGAAATACCGCTACGGCGCGGGCTGGGATGTGCTCAACGAGGAGGACGGCTCCGGGAACTTGCAGGCGACCTACATCCACTCCTCCTGCGGCGGATCTGCGACACCCGGCAAGCAAATCGGGACCGTCCTGGCCACCTCCGAAGGAACCAGCGCGGCCACGGGCACCTGGGCCTATTACTTCCAGGACGCCATCGGATCCACGCGGGGATTGTGGGACCAGGACGGCGACCGCATCGGCAAATACGAATACACCCCCTTCGGCGGCAAATACGCCGACCACGGCGAGGACATCACCGGTCGAAGATCCGCCGCAGGAGGAAAAATTCACCGGTCACGCCTGGGACAGCGAGGCCCGGCTGTACTATACTGCCTACCGATACTACAGCCCCGACGCGAACCGCTGGCTGACCAGGATGTATAACAACGGGTTGGGGATCCGGTGTAAGGAGCGAGGAAGGAGGAGCGAGGAGGTTTGCAACTCGTGTATTTGGTTGTAGTCGGCATGATTCTGGACTCTAGAACACACCGAAGTGGAATTCTTTGCCCCGGGAGCTTACGGCTGTTGACATCTTGGGCCATCTGCGCGGTGGCCTGTATAAGTTTAGTGTCCTGCATAGGGGAGCCTGTAAGGGTATACTCAGTTACTCGGCTACAAGAATCTTTCCTGGGTTTGGATTCAGCGAGCGTTCAGGTTCAAAGTCTGCCGACCTCAGTCATCTCAATTGAAACCGGGTTGATGTTACCCTTTACTCCATCGAGGGGATCGATACAATCGGTCCGCGTTGACATCGGTGGACTCTCAATCCAGCCGTATTTGATGGGAAACCTCTATGGCGACCTCTTTTCAGCAGTTATATTGATTGCAAATCACGGGGACACGGTCTACAAGGTGCCTTTAGGAGCCATCACCTTGAAAGCCGATCCCAAGATGCCGCCAGGTGTCCATCCGCCACAAAGTCAGAAGACTAGTCAGAGGGCGCTGAGGGACGTTGTCACTGAAAAGTGCTCATTGAGTGACTGGGAAGCTGCTGTCAATGCAGAAACCGACAATGAAGCCCCGCCCGGCGGCGAAGTCGGACAACTATCAAATTCACGTAGCCAAAAACTGCTGGTTGGGGGCCTTTTCCAGCATGCGGAGACCTTTGAGTTATCGTGGAAAGATTTTCAGTCGGAAAGCGACAGCAATAGCAACGGGCAGTCGACAGCCTTCTACGTAGAAGCGGAAAAATGCGTTCGGGTAATCGCGTCGTTTCACGATTTCCTTCAGGATGGTGAAGGAGGGCTACTGGAAGTAGTGGTTGAGGATGTCGAGACCAAGAGACAACACAAGGTGGTGTTTGTAATAAACCAGACGATGTGGGCTCGGAGGATAATGTACTGAGAAAATTAGGGGATAGGGAGAGACAGTCCATTATGGGGCTTCGTCCACGACCAGTTCGGCCGCATTACGCAGAGGACGCAGGGTAGCGAAACGGCCATCTATTATTACCGTTAAGACGGGACAGCCCCGGACGAGACGGCCACCCCACGACCGCCCGGTGATCCGCCCGGCGACCGGCCGTACTGCCAGGCCTCCGCTCCGGGGCCGTGTCGGTCCCTGCGAAGCGCCGACAACCCGGGGGGCGTGATTCAGGCCCAGTCGCGCCGCGGCCGCGCGATCATGGCGTTTGCTTCGTCGTCGTTGGTGAAGGTTTCTTTTGCCGGGTCCCACTCGAGGACCTTGCCCATGCGCTGGATGGCGATGTTCCAGAGGTGGCAGATGCTGGCGGTGCGGTGGCCGGTTTCGACGGGCTCCAGGGGGTCCTGGCGGGTCTTGACGCAATCGATGAAGTTGCGGACATGATCGCCGTAGTAGTCGCCCATTTCGGCGAAGGTGCGCTCGGGGTTGGAGACGGGAAGGCGGAGGTCGTTGGGGCCGAGCTCGACGCTTTCGATGGCCTTGCTGGAGGCCTCGACCTTGCCGAAGAGGCCGTACTTCACCCAGCCCTCGGTCCCTTCAAAGCGGACGCCCATGTACTCGTCGTTGCTTTCGCCGAAAAGCTCCACGCCGTTGGCGTAGCGCGCGCGGAATTTGGCCTCGAAGGCGGTGGTGAAGAGGCTGCCCGGCTCCGGCCAGGTGGCGCCGAGGCCCTCGAATTCGACCGGGGCGGTGTGGTCGGATCCGTTGCCCCACTGGGCGATGTCGATGCTGTGCGCGCCGAGGTTGGTGATCTGGCCGCCGGAATAGTCGAGCCCGAAGCGGAATTTATAGATGCAGCGCATCTCGTGGTAGAGGACCATCGGCGCGGGCCCAAGCCAGAGGTCGTAGTCGAAGCCCTCGGGGATCGGCATGGGCTGCCAGCCGGGCCCGGGGCCGACTTTGTTGTTGTAGCCGATGTTGATGTGCATGGACTTGAGCTCGCCGATGTAGCCATTGCGGACGAGCTCGCAGATGTGGCGCGCGCGGCAGTTGGAGCGGTACTGGCTCCCGGTCTGGAAGACACGCCCGTGCCTGCGGACGGCGGCGATCATCTCGGGCCCCTCGGCGAGGGTGAGGGTCATGGGCTTCTGGCAGAAGATGTCCTTCCCGGCCTCCGCCGCCATCACGGTCATCGGCGCGTGCCAGTGATCGGGGGTGACGATCACGACAGCGTCGATGTCGTCGCGCTGGATGATCTCGCGGAAGTCGATGCAGGCGTCCACGCCGTCGTACTCGGCGGCGCCGGTCTTCTTTGCGTAGTGGCCGTTCGCGATCTGGAGCGCCGGCTCGCGGCCCATGATCGCATCCTCGTTGCGGTAGCCCTTGCTCGCGGTGTTCACGTCGCAGATGGCGCGGATCTGGACGTCGTCGTGCTTCATGAACTGCTGCATGTCGGGCGTGCCGCGCGTGCCCAGGCCGATCACGCCCACGTTGATGCGGTTGCTCGGGGCGTTGGCCCCACGGGCGGAAGCGGGGAGGATCATGGGGAAGCCCGCGGCCACGGCGGTCGCGGCGGTGGACTTGAGGAAATCCCGGCGGGTGGAGATGCGTGTCTTGATGCGTTTCACGGTGTCTGCTGCTCCATGGGGGAGATGGGCGGTCGCGCCCACCGTGTCCCCGGTCTCGATGGCCAATCCAAGGCCTATTGAACCGCAACCAGGACCCGGATCGCAAGGCGGCGAACGAAAAATACGTAAATATTCGCTTGCGTTGCGGGATATTCCGGGGTACAATTCCTCCAGATTGGCCGCAAACAAACCACGGAGGGTTTGCCCATGACGGGAATTTCGGGCGTCGGCGAGACGCTCTCCACGCAACAGATTGAATTGCAGCGGACCGTGCAAACGGCGCGCCTCCTCAAGGATGCGGCGGAGCTCCAGGGCGACCTGGCGCTGCAGTTGCTCGAATCGGCGACGGTCGATGGGACCGGCCAGCGCCTCAATGTGCAGGTTTAGCCTGTAAACCCATCGCGTTGGGTTTTTGTTGGGAATGACACGGCGGCGGAGCGGCGCATTCTTCAGGAGGAGCCCGCAGACGACTTTCGGCGCGGTCCGGTTATCCGGATCTCGCCGAACCGTTTTCAGTCGGCCCCATCGGCGATGGCTTTGAGCTGGCGCGCGAGCGGATCGAGCTCGCGGCGCCGGTCGCGGGCGCCGGCGGCCAGGCTGATCACCGGCACGAGGGCGAGTTCGGGCAGGAGAAAAAAGAGGATCCCGATCACAGGGAGCATGAAGGCCCAGATCAGAAGCGGCGGAGCGCTTCGCCACCATTCGCGGACGCCCTCGCCGCGCCGGGGCCGGTAGCACACGCGGTACTGGATGGTCCGGTTGTCCATCCGCCACACATCGAGCTCGTTGAAGTGCAGCAGGCGGGACGCCCGCCGGTCGCGCACCTGCACGCGGCAATGATCGCGGCGGCAGCGGACGATCCGCGCGGGCGCGGCGGCCAGGCCGGGGAAGAGGTCGCCGCGGGCGGCATGGCAGGCGACTCGGTGCACGAAGTCTTCGGGAACGTAGAGGGTGTGAATGTCTTGCTCGAGGGGTGTGAATTGCATGCGGCCTACCGGGGCTTTCGGCGCGCGCCGAACCAAAACGCTACCTGCCGTACCTTACCGCGCGGCTCCCGGGTTTATTCGATCCGTACATGCAAAACGGGCCGGGCGCCTTCCCCGCGCCCGGCCCGCACATCGTTGGTGACGGGGTATTAGAGAATGGCCTGGCCGCTCAGGTTGCCAACATCCAGATCGTCCCACTCATCACCGGCCTCCTCGGCCGCGAGGGCGTCTTCAATGGCCTGGATAACCTCCGGCGCGTCGGGTTTTGCATCGGGCTTGAAGCGGGCAATCACCTGGCCGTCCCGGCCGATCAGGAACTTGGTGAAGTTCCACTCGATTTCGCCGCCGAAGTCGCCGTTGGTTTCCTTGGACGTGAGATACGCGTAGAAGGGGGCCTTCTCCTCGCCCTTGACGGGAATCTTCGAGAACAGGTCAAACTTCACGCCGTAGGTCGACGTGCAGAATTCCTTGATCTCGGCGTCCGTGCCGGGCTCTTCGGCGTCGAAGTCGTTGGAGGGGAACGCGAGGATGGCGAAGCCCTTTTCCCGGTACTTCTCGTGGATCGCGGCAAGCTCCTTGTACTGGGGGGTGAGGCCGCATTTCGAGGCGACATTCACGACCAGGCACACCTTGCCTGCGTATTTCTCCGCGAGGTTGATCTCCTTGCCGTCGATATCCTTCACGGTGAAGTCAAGCGGGCCCTCGGGGGCCTTTGCGAAGGCCGGCGCAACGGTCAGGGCCAGCGCAAGCGCAAACAGAGCAGGGGCGTATCGGCGCATGATGGGGGTACTCCTTGGTTTCCAGGATGGATACACCACAGGCCGGAACGGGGTCCCGGCCTGTGCAAAACTACATGATTCGAAACTCGCTTACAGGATGGCCTGGCCGCTCAGGTTGCCAACGTCCAGATCGTCCCACTCGTCGCCGGCGTCTTCGGCCGCGAGGGCGTCTTCGATGGCCTTCACCACTTCGGGGGCGTCCGGCTTAACCTTCGGCGCGAAGCGGGCGACAACCTTGCCGTCCTTGCCAACGAGGAACTTGGCGAAGTTCCACTCGATCTCGCCGCCGTGGTCGCCGTTGGTTTCCTCGGAGGTGAGGTACTTATAAATCGGGGCCTGATCATCGCCCTTAACGGAGACCTTGGAGTACATATCGAAGCTCACGCCATAGGTCGACGTGCAGAATTCCTTGATTTCGTCGTTCGATCCGGGCTCCTGCCCGCCGAAATTGTTCGCCGGGAAGCCGATCACGGCCAGGCCCTGCTCCTGGTACTTCTTGTGGATCGCTTCAAGCTGCTCGTACTGCGGCGTGTTGCCGCACTTCGAGGCCACATTCACGATCAGGCAAACCTTGCCTTCGTACTTCTTGGCCAGCTCCACATCCTTGCCGTCGATGTCCTTCACGGTGAAGTCCAGCGGGCCGGACGGCGCCTTGTCTTCCGCGTGGACGAAGCCCGCAAGCACAAGGGCCACACAGGCGGTCAGTATGAGGGATACGCGTTTCATGTTATTCTCCTGTCAGTAAAACGTTCTGCTGAAAACCCGAACGGGTATGCCAAACTGGTCTGCCGTGGCCCTATACGCTACTATATGCACGGTCCGGCAATCAAACCGGGCGCGGCATCGCGCGGGCGCACGGGCGGCGCGATGCGCCACTACGGATACAACGATTCAACGGCAAATGTATTCAAAATTTCGCCCGGAGCGGGTCATTTCGCCCGCCCCTGTTCAAGAAAACACCGCAGCGGGAACGGCTTGTTCCCCGGGCGGGCAGAACGAACCACCGGTAATCCAAAATGGAACTGCTGCGATCCATACAGCGCTACGCCGAAACCTCCAACCACCCGGGATACACAAACAATGCCCTTGCGCCCGGAAGATGAGCTGAATCTGCCCGACGCGCCCGATTTCATCTCGCGCCCGCCGGTGTACACCGCCGGCGAGATGGCGCGGCTGTGCGAGCCGATGCTGCCCCACTGGAACCGCGCGCGCATCGCATCGCCGCCCCCGCCCTTCACCGGGCCGCGCTTCCGGCTCTATCCGGAAGATTGGGCGGACGGGGAGTAGCACCGATTCCCGGGGGGAGGCAGGGCAATCGCAGTTGAACTCGATCTCGGTATATGGGCGTAAACCTGAGTCGATTTGGAACCTTCAATCAACGATAGTGAGCGTTTTGGAGCGCCGGCATCTGTGCCGGCAAGGTCAGGGATTCGCCGTAGGCGAAATGCCAGCGCTCCAACACGCGCCCTTTTTAACATTGAAGGTGGTTCATGTGGCGCTCGGCTCGAGTTGGAAGTTTAAATGCGATTGCCCTGCGGGGGGCCGCAACGCGCCCGGGCGGCCTGCGAAAAAGCTGGTATACTTACGTCGTTCCGGCGGGAGTTGACCCGCCACAACCCCCTGAAAGGAAGATACCCTCTCCCCATGGCCGACCTGGTAGTACGAGGCGCCGCGAACGCCGACGATTGCGCCCTGGCGCTGGACCTCATGGCGAAAAGCTTCGGCCCGGATTATTTCTTCGTGGCGCGCCGCCTCGACGCGCTCATGGCGGGCTATCCCGGGTTTCACCGGGAGCACACGCGCCTCGCGTTCCGGCAGGGGCAGATCGCGGGAGCCCTCCGCATCACCACCGACACCATCCGCATCGGTGAGGCGCGCCTGAAGATGGGGGGGCTCGGGTGGATCGCCGTGGCCGGGGAATTTCGCGGGCAGGGCATCGCCAGCGCCATGATCGAGGATGCGCTGGCCTACATGCGGCGCCACAGCTACCACGTCTCGATGCTGTTTGGCATTGTGGACTTCTACCACCGATTCGGCTTCACCACCATGCTCTCCGACTACGTAACCGCCGTCGACGTGCTGGAGGCCGAGCACGCGGAACACGCGCCCTATAAGGTGCGGCTCGGCAAACCCGGCGACATCCCCGCGATCCAGAAGCTGCACAACGCCGGCGAAGCGGACGTGGCCTGCTCCATCGTGCGATCGAGCGCGCACCTCACCAACCAGTGGGAACGCTGGAAGGCCGTCCGCGTCATCACCGACGCGCGCGGCAAGGTGCAGGGCTATTTCCTCCCACGCGACGTCCCCGAAGGCCTCCTCGTCGAAGAAATCGGCCTGGCCTCCCGCGATACCTGCGGCGCCCTCCTCCACGCCTGCGCCCACCTCGCCCTGGACCGGCACGCCCCGAAAATCCGCTTCACCGCCCCCCCAAGCCACCTCTTCCTCAAATACCTCCTCCAGTACGAATCCAAATACGAAATGCAGGTCAAGCGCAACCGCGGCGGCATGATGGCCGTGGTGAACCTCGAGGAAACCCTCGAATCCATGATCCCCGAGTGGGAGAGCGGCCTCCAGCAAACCGCGCTCGCCCGCGAAAACGCCGAAGTCACCCTGCTCGTCGACCGCAAACCCTTCCGCGTCCGCGCCCACCGCGGCGCCCTCGACGTCACCCCCGTCTCCGGCGACAACAAATTCTCCATCAGCCCCGCCGAATTCGTCCAGCTCCTCAGCGGCTACCGCTACCTCGACGAAGTCATCCCCGGCCAGCGGCGCATCCTCACCGCCACCGGCCGCGCGCTCCTGCACATTCTCTTCCCCAAGCGCCTGCCCTTCGTGTGGCCACTCGACCACTTCTAGCCGCCAACAAATTGCACCGGCCCGCCCCCGGGCGCTATACTTCCCGTCCCGCGCCGGGGTGGCGAAATTGGCAGACGCAGCGGACTCAAAATCCGCCGGTAGCAATACCATAGGGGTTCGACCCCCCTCCCCGGTACCATATTGAATCGCACAGGGCCCGCGCCAAATACGCGCGGGCCCGTTTTCTTATTCAGAAGCGATATTGATAGTACCGATGAATCGTTTGGGCTATCGATAGTGCGGGCTCTCAGCCCTTCACAGGTTTTGACCCGCGATTCATGGGCGTTGCCCCACGCTCGCAAGGATCGGGCCTTCGGCACTAAAAAATCCGGGAACATCTTCAGCACCGAAGGTGCGCCCCATGCCAGCCTGGGCCAACGGCCCAGGTAAATGGTGGAAGTATCCGGCCAGGGCTGAAGGCCCGCATCATAATGGGTTTCCAGCGCGGTGCAAATGCCGGGTATGCATAAAACCCCCATAGACAGGCCAACCCTCCGGTGCGGGCCTGCTCTAACCCGGACATCCAACAGATAAGCAGCCCTTATTGAACATCAGCGAAGACAACCACGACCGCCTCACCCAGGCGTCCGCAATCCAGGTCGGCGGCGCGCCCGCCGACAGCAAGGCGACCCTCTGCATCTACGCGGACGCCCTCGATCCCGATTTTGTCAGCGAGACCGTGGCGCGCCGGCCCACCAGCGCACGCCGGAAAGGGGAACGCGACGCGAGGCGTCCCTCCATTCCGCCCGCAACAGTGGGGCAGTGGTTCCTCGAAGCGCCGGACCCACTGCCGTTCGTGGAGAAGATACAATTCCTGCTGGACGCGACCACGGATCTCGAGGGCAATTGGCGCACCCTCGCGGAATCACACCGCCTGGAACTGCGCACCGCCATTTTCCTCCGCTCCTGGACCGAAGGCTTCGAGCTCTCCAGCGACGTGCTCGCCGAAATCGCCCGGCGCCACTGGCATTTCTCCCTCTCCATGTACAGCGCCGACGGCGACGAAATCGTCGAGTCGTTTCTCGGCCCGGCCATCCCCCGGGACCCCACGCGACACTGAGATCATCGCGCGGGCCCCGGCGGGCATCACATGGTTCGCGATGGATACCTCCAGCCGGCCAGTACAAACAACGCGAGCCCAAGGAAAAAGAGATCTCCGGCGGCGCCCCGGATTGACTCGACGAAGCGTTTCCCACTCTGGGGGCAACCAACAGGCGCTTCACCCTCACCCTCACCCTCGCCCTCGCCTTCACCTTCACCTTCACCTTCACCTTCACCCTCGCCTTCACCTTCACCTTCACCCTCGCCTTCGCCTTCGCCCTCGCCCTCGCCCTCGCCTTCACCTTCGCCTTCGCCCTCGCCTTCACCTTCACCTTCACCTTCGCCTTCACCTTCACCTTCACCTTCACCTTCACCTTCGCCTTCACCCTCGCCTTCACCTTCGCCTTCACCTTCGCCTTCACCCTCGCCTTCACCTTCGCCTTCACCTTCGCCTTCACCCTCGCCGCCCCCGGTAGCCAGGCTCTTGAACGTGACGTGAACAGACGTATCGTGGTCCATTGTCAAGGAGAGACGATTGCCGAAAATGGGGTGCGAATTCGGCGCCCCATCAACATCGATACGTTCGATGTACGACTGTCCCGCCACAGATTCAATGCGGACATCGACGTCGCTATCCACAAGGTAGCGCCCGCCTTCCGTCGCGCCATCCAGGGCGGGATCCAGGGCGGTGAGGACGCCGTTACCGACTTTGGTGAGCCGGAGTACATGAGTCTGCTGAAGTATCAGAGCGTCCTCCAACACAAATTCCCGCTCCAGGCCGCCCAACTCTGTGATGGCGACTTCGACGGCCCGGCTCTTTCCTTCTACCGGGAGCAACGTCAAAACGGGCGAAATGACGTGTAGCACGTGGCCATTCGCGGCGAAGTCCTCGTCCGAATCCGTCGCGGTGTCCAGCCGGAAGGCCGCCGGCTGGCCATCGAAAAAAACGGACATCTGGCTCTCCGCTTCCTCGACGGACAGCGGCTGGAGCAGGGGAAACAAGCCATGCAAAGTAAGCGGTGTGGCCATGCCCGCGGGCAGGACGCCCGGCGCGACCGAGTCCAGCGCCAGATAGGCGCCCGGGCCGCTCGAAGGATCGGCGGGATCAGTGCCACCGAATAGTTCGAACGCGTCGGGGAAACCGTCTCCGTCCGTGTCGGCGGACGCTGGGTCGGTACCGATGTGAAGCTCGTATTCGTCGGCCAGACCATCGCCATCGGTGTCACCGCCGCAGGAGCCCGTTGTCAGCACATTGGCGCCTCGCGCCTGGAGGGCGGGGACGTCCACGCAGAGGGATGATTGGGAAAGAGGATTCAGCGTCGCGTCAAGATAACTTTGTTCACCCAGGCCACCAACTTGCGTTAACGGCGAAAGATCACGGATGAGGTTTCCCGTAATATATAGATCCAGCAGCGCGTGCATTTCTTCGAGCGGCGCAATGTCCCGAATTTGGTTGTCCGACAGGTAAAGCGCCAGCATGCCGGTCATGCCGCGGAGTGGCTCTACATCCGAGATCCGGTTCTCGAAAATCCACAGCCCCTCAAGTTGCGTGAGATTCGCAAGCGGCTGGAGATCGGAAATCTCGTTTCCGGAAAGGTTCAGGTAAATCAGACTCCGCAAGTCCGCAAGGGCGGAAATGTCACGCAACTCGTTGCGGGGAAGCCAAAGCGCAATCAGGTTCGCCAGTTGCGAGAGGCTCTCCAGATCATTATCCCCGATGCCGATCTCACTCAGATCGAGGTATTCAAGCTGCCCAAGGCCGGCGAGCACGTCCAGTGTTTCGAGTGGATTGCCATTGAGCCAGAGGGTAGTCAGGTTGGCGCATTCCGACAGTGGACCCAGATCGGAAATGTTGTTCCAATCGAGGCCAAGGAGAGTCAGTTCGGAGAGCGCCGCGAGGGGAGCAAGGTCTTCGATTTCATTCTGACCAAGCCGAAGCTGTCGCAGATTAACCAGGCTCGCGAGCGGGGAGAGATCCTGAACGGCGTTTGAAGAAAGGTGCAAATACTCAAGCGCCACACAATGTTCCAGCCCCGCCAGGCTTGCCACGCCGGCTCTGTTCACCGTGAGAACCGCCAAGCCCGCAACATCGTGCGTATACAATTCCCCATCGGGCTTACCGATCGCCCGTCGCACGGCCGCATCCAGATTGGGGTCTTCGATACTAAAGGGGAACCCTGGCTCTCCTTCTCCTTCTCCTTCTCCCTCTCCTTCTCCTTCGCCTTCTCCTTCGCCACCCTCCGGCGTCAGCGGATCCGTTCCGTTGCGTACTTCGTCCGCGTCGCTTATGCCATCCCCGTCCGTGTCCGCATTGTTGGGGTCTGTACCGATGAATGACTCGTACGCATCCGCAAGCCCATCACCATCCGCGTCCGCGCCACAGGACCCGGTCCAGGTCACATAGACCCGGCGTGTCTTCAGCGCCGGCACATCGACGCAAATGGCGTGCTGGGTCAGTGGGTTCTTATCAAGGTACACCCTACTGGAATAATCCAACGCAAGGTTCTCGACCAGCGGTGTTATATCAAAAATGAGATTCTTCTCGAGGCTGACGTGACTGAGGTTTGGCAGGGAACGCAAGGGGGAGAGGTCAGCGATCCTGTTGCCGTCAAGCAAGAGCGTCTGAGCCGAAAGAACCCTCGACAGCAACCCAATGTCCCGTATGCGGTTGTTCCGGCAATCCAGCCTCGAGAGCGACGGCATACCCTCAAGTTCTGGCAGAGATTCCAGAAGATTGCTGTCCAGGCGCAGATAGGTCAGCGCGCTCAGCGCGGACAGGGGAGACGCGTCCGTAATCTGGTTGTATGCAAGACTGAGCCATTTGAGCGAGGCGAGTCCAGACAGGGGCCCGCATTCCGCGATATCGTTAAAGGAAGCGGAGAGGTATTCCAGGTTGCCGAGGGCGGCGAGCGCGTCCAGGCGCTCGATGGCGTTCGAATCGATGTACAGTCGTTCGAGCCCGGTGAGGTTGGAAAGCGCATCAAGCACAACGATCTCATTGCCGCTAAGGCTGAGCCGAGTCAGGTTGTGGAGCGCGGACAGTCCGGTGAGATCCATAATGTCGTTTCGAGCCAGACCGAGGTATTCGAGCAGCGCCAATGACGCCAGCGGCCTCACGTTCGTAATCCGGTTGTAGGATAGCTCCAGCAAATCAAGCTTACGCAAATTCGACAACGGGCTGAGATCGGTAATGAAGTTCGTTGATAGGTCCAGAATTGCCAGTTCATTGAGACCGGACAGCGGGCCGATATCCTCGAGGCCGTGACCGGCCAGATACAGCAATGTCAGTTGCGTCAGGCTTTCCAGCACGGTGAGATCGTCCAGGTTTGAGGCCGCGGGCTCACCAAAATAGCCGCCGATGCTTAGATCAAGCTCCGTCAGGTTTGTCAACGATGCGATCGGCGTATAGTCCACGATTGCGTTGCTCCGCAGAAACAGCCGTGTTAGATCCGTGCAAAATTCCAGCCCCGTCAGATTCACAATCCCGGCGTACGGCGCCGCCAATTCCGTCAGTCCCGTTCCAACCAGGTGCGACGGCGTCAGATCGTCCCAGGGATTGCGCAATGCCGCGCGTACCGCGCCTTCCAGGTTGGGATCGGGAAACAGCGGTACAAACTCGCCTTCACCCTCGCCTTCACCCTCACCCTCGCCCTCGCCCTCGCCCGGGAGACAATGCTCCAGCCCCAAATCGATTGAGGCGAGCAATGAATTCCTCCCGCCCAGATAGTAGTAATAGTCCACCGCTCGCATGACGACGACGGCGTGCTCGCCCAGGCGGTCCAGCGTGAAATCCGTCGCCAGCGTCTCCAGCGGATGGCCATACAGATCGGTGAACGATGGAGCCAGGGCGCGGGCCGGGGTAAGCCGGCCCGTATCCAGATTTCGTGAGAAGGTTGTAATACTCCCATTACGATACGATGTGGCAACCGCCGCGCGCCCATCCGAGCTAACCGCGATATCATACGGATATTCATATTCCAGCGTCTGAACCGGCGCATGGCTCAGCTGGCCCGTTGCCTGATCGCGACTGAACATCTGGATGCGATTCGTGTCGTAACGGGCGAGATACAACGAAGACCCATCCGGGGAAACGGTCATACGCGCCCCGCCATACTGGTAAGAAGGGCTGAAATCGTCTACGCGCACCGTCTGAGACCTGGCGTAGAGCCCAGTCTCCGTATTTCGCGAATAGGCCGCTATCTCGATCCCGCCGTAGCCCAGCGACTGCGAGGTGTAGAGGGTATTGCCGCCCGGGTCAAGCGCGGTGGTCAACTCCGGTTCCCAGATTGAAGTCTCCTCGTCGATCACCTGATCCAGAATCAGCGCGCCAGAATCCGGCGCCACAAGAAAAATCGAGAGAATGGACCGCCTTCCAAGGCTGGAAGCCACAAACAAGCGGCTTCCGTCCGGCGCTACGGCGAGCGAGCCATACCGGCCGAGGGCGCCGCCATCGCCCGGCTCGTTGCCGTGCAACACGAACATGGGCGTGAGCACGCCCGATCGTTCGTTCCGCCCGAGCACGGCGAGGTTTCCATGATCCCCACCAGAGTAGTAATCGTAGTTCCGATAAAAAGCAAACAGAAAACGCCCGTCCGAAGAGGATTCGAGCGCACTTACGCTGAAGTCATAAGCGTAGTAATAGTAGCCGTACTCATCCTGCACGGCGGGAAACTGAAAAGCGTGCGCTGGCTCAAGGGAATGCGTATCCGGGTCCCGCCTGAAGCACTGAATTGGTGCATAAGGGCCTGAGGCGACATAGAGGAAACGTCCGTCCGGAGAAAGCACGGGTCTGCTGTAGTAATCCGCGTCCGAGGCGCCGCCAAGTTGCGGATAGGAATTGGCCAGCGTCGGCGTGACCGGGTCGGCGCAGGGCGTATCTTGCTCCGCCGCGTCCGCCGCGGCCCCGGACACGGGAAAGAACGCCCAAAAACAGAACACAACCGCCCCGAGCGCGACTGCGCGCGCCACCTCGCGAATTGACAGCATCTGCCGCCCTTCCCGAGACGGGACCAGAATACCACCACCGGCCCCGGCTCATTCTTTCGAGCACCCCGTAATCAGAAGTACTTGCCCAATGCGCCACACCCTCCCGCCATGAAAGACGCCCGGTCTCCCGCAGCTCAAGTGCTAGTACTCTACCGGAAACCCACGTTAGCGTCAAGCCCGCCGGCGCGCTCACGCTCCAATTTGCGGGCCACGCCACAAATTCGTCAATCCCATTTTGGGACAAACCGCCCATTATTGCGCAGGAAAATCCAGAAAAACCGGCTCGGAATCGCCCCGAAGCCTTTCGCATGCGCCGCACGAATTTTTTTCTTGACACCCCGGCCCATCCGGTGTACGGTCAAACCCACGCGGCAGTTCAGCGCGTAAAGAAACGACTCCGAAACAGCAACCCACCTGAAGGGGCTACTCCGATGGACCTGTTCCCGCGCCAAAGGCGGTCTGTGATGTCCCGGCGCCGGACGCGCAGCGGATCGGGGACATTTCCGCAAGCCGCGGGCATCCGGAACGCCACCAGGCGATTGGCCACACGAGCGGCGCAACAGGAGGTTGGGCATCCTGCCCGACGCAACATGCGCTCCCGATGCGGCAGTACCTGCAATTTCGTCGCATAACCGACCGTTTCCGCGTGGACACGCCAGGGGGACCTGACCTGAAAGCCAGCCACCTACGAAATCGAAGCGCGCGCTGCCGCAGACACGAATGTCCGCGATCCTACGACACCGGCAACCGGCTGACCATGGTGGACATCCCCAACGGCATGCACACGGAGTATGCGTATGACACCTCGGGGCGGCAGAACGCTATCCACCACAAAGATAGGACGACGATCCTCCAGGGCTTTGACGTGATCAGCACCGAGGACGACGCGGACGGCAGCACGGGCACGCTGACGATGACCAACGTGGTCCTGGCGCCCACCGCCCAGGTCTCCGCCACCCTCGGCGGTCTGGCGGGAACCACGCCCTCCAGCGGCACGGCGCGCTACTACGCCACCGACCACCTCGGCAGCACGCGAAGCGCGTGGGACGGCTCCAAGGCCAGCGTGGGCGCCTACGAATTCACCCCCTACGGCGGCGAATACAACCACACCGGAGCCGCTCTCGACTCCCTCGCTGGCGCCTACACCGGAAAGCCATGGGACGGAACCGCGCAACTCTTCCACTTCCCCTACCGCCAATACAGTCCCGATATGGCCCGGTGGACTACCAGGGATCCGCTGGGGATGGTCGATGGATTGAATTTGTATGGGTATGTGGTAGGAAATCCGAATAAGTACGTAGATGACACTGGGGGCGGTGCCATCTTGATCGGCGGATTGATTGGCGGAGGAGTACTCCTTGGAATTGGCGCGTACTGCGCGTGGACAGGAAACTGCGGAGACTGGGGACTGAAATAGGGGACAGCCACCTATTAATATTTCTATTCGGTCTGGATATCACCACCTGTTACGTCGATGATGATCTCGGTACGATGATCGAGATGACCGACCTGCGCGCCCCAGCTCGACCCCGACCGGGACGTACCCCCGCGCTGGGGCGTGACGCGTTGACGCTCCGGGCGCCAGTGGACGCGAGGGCGCCTTCTGCAACGTCTGGCGCCGGTGCGCGGGTACGTCCCTTGGGTCCGCGCCGCCAAGGGACGGGTGCGCGCTGGAAACCTCGAACCCGCGCACATAGACCAGCGTCCCGCGCATGCGACCGCCGCCCTTCCCGGACACCGCCGGTGCGCGCGCCTGTCCCGGTCGGGGTAGCGGCGGGAGGCGTGATTGTGGTGGGGGGGATTGGCACGGGCAAGCCCTTGCGGGCTTGACCGTGGCACACCCGGCAGTTGACAGTTGACAGTTGACAGTTGACAGTTGGCAGTTGGCAGGTGACAATTGACAGTTGACAGTTGACAGTTGACAGTTGACAGTTGACAGTTGACAGTTGACAGTTGACAGTTGGCAGTTGACAGTTGACAGTTGACCGCGGGGACGTTGGATTAGATTGAGGGGAGTCAAGTTTTCCGGCCTCCTGGGGGTTGAGCCGCTCGTGCGTGCGGGGTGGTTATAGCGGTGTTGGGTTGGCGTTGCTCCGGGCACACGAATCCGCCGTGGGCGGAATCGCGTGGCACGGGGGGGCATGCGTTGAAAAAGCGAGGAGCGGACTGGATATTCGCCCCTTCAAGTCGTGCATGCCGCGCGCCCCAGCTCGACCCCGACCGGGACGTACCCCCGCGCTGGGGCGTGACGTTGACGCTCCGAGCGGTAGGACCGCGGGCGTAGCCTGCCACGGCGTCTGGGCGCCGGTGCGCGGGTACGTTCCAGCGGGTCCGCGCCGCCAAGGGACGGGTGCGCGCTGGAAACCTCGAACCCGCGCACATGAATGGCGTCCCGCGCATGCGACCGCCGCCCTTCCCGGACACCGCCGGTGCGCTGCCTGTCCCGGTCAGGGTAGCGGCGGGAGGGCGTGATTGTGGTGGGGGGCAGTTGGCAGGTGACAATTGACAGTTGACAGTTGACAGTTGACAGTTGACAGTTGACAGTTGACAGTTGACAGTTGACAGTTGGCAGTTGACAGTTGACAGTTGACCGCGGGGACGTTGGATTAGATTGAGGGGAGTCAAGTTTTCCGGCCTCCTGGGGGTTGAGCCGCTCGTGTGTGCGGGGTGGTTATAGCGGTGTTGGGTTGGCGTTGCTCCGGGCACACGAATCCGCCGTGGGCGGAATCGCGTGGCACGGGGGGGCATGCGTTGAAAAAGCGAGGAGCGGACTGGATATTCGCCCCTTCAAGTCGATGCATGCCGCGCGCCCCAGCTCGACCCCGACCGGGACGTACCCCCGCGCTGGGGCGTGACGCGTTGACGCTCCGGGCGCCAGTGGACGCGAGGGCGCCTTCTGCAACGTCTGGCTTCTGTGCGGCGGTACGTCCCTTGGCGCCGCCAAGGGACGGGTGCGCGCCGGAAACCTCGAACCCGCGCACATAGACCAGCGTCCCGCGCATGCGACCGCCGCCCTTCCCGGACACCGCCGGTGCGCGCGCCTGTCCCGGTCGGAGGAAATCGGGGACAGCCTCCTATTTTTGTTAACCACATAGAATAAACGACCTATAAGAGATGCGCATCGCCGTGTTTGCCCACCACCGGCCTGTATCCGCTGGATCTGGGGCGGTCGAAGCACCACGACTACTACACCGACGCGACGACCTGGGAGCACGTGTACAACGGCAGCAACATGCTGATCGAGATCATCGCGCCGGACGCCTCGACGTACTTGGAGGCGGCCTGTCCACCCGCGGCGGTCGCTCCGGCCCGCGTTGGCCCCCGCCCGCAGGCCGCTACCGCCGCCAGGCGAGCAACGTCTCGAACAGCTTCTTAACGCGGGGCGTCAGCTTTTTTCGGTTGTAGGCGTCCGCGGCCTTCTTGATGATTTCCGCGCGGGTGGGGTAGGGGTGGATCGTGCGGGCGAGGGATCCAAGCCCCTTGCCGGCCGCCATCACGGCGGTGATTTCCGAGATCATATCGCCGGCGTGCTTGGCGACGAGCGTGGCCCCGAGAATCCGGTCGCGGCCGGCCTCGTGCACGATCCGGAGGTAGCCCTCTTCCTCGCCGTCGACGATGGCGCGGTCCACGGTGTTCAGGGCGACGTGGATGCATTCCGTCCGGATGCCCCGGGCCGCCGCTTCCTCCTCGCTCAGGCCCACGTGCGCGACTTCCGGGTCCGTGTAGGTGCTCCAAGGCAGGATGAGCGCGCTGGCCTTGTCGCGCCCGAAGAAAAGGGCGTTGCGGAGCACGATGCGGGCCTGGGCGTCGGCGGCGTGGGTGAACTTGTAAGCGGATGTGACGTCGCCCGCCGCATAGATGTGGCGGTTGCTCGTGCGGAGAAAATCGTCCACGTGCACCCCCCGCTTCCGGTCGCAGGCGACGCCCGCCGCTTCGAGGTTGAGCGATTCCACGTTGGGCGCGCGCCCCACGCCAATCAGGATTTCGTCGGCGCGGATCTCGTGCGCTTCCCCGTGGCATTCCACCCGCAGGATCCGCTCCGCGCCTTCCCGTCGCACTTCGGCCGCCTTTCCGCCGCACACGATCATGACGCCATCGCGCACGAGGGCGCGGTGCACGATTTCCGCCGCCTCGGCCTCCTCGCGGGGCAGAATCCGCGAATCCGCCTCCAGCAGCGTCACCCGCGCCCCCAGCCGCGCGAAGGCCTGCGCCAGTTCACAGCCGATCGGCCCCGCGCCGACCACGGCGAGGCGGGGGGGAAGCTCGGTGAGCGAGAATATAGTCTCGTTGGTGCGGAATCCCGCCTCGGCGAGGCCCGGAATCGGCGGCGCCGACGCGCGGGCCCCGGTGGCGATCAATGCCTTCGAGAAATGCAGCCGCGCATCGCCCACCTGGATGGACCGGGGCCCGTCGAAGCGCGCCTCGCCAAGAAACACCTCCACGCCGAGCTCGGTGAAGCGCGCGGCGGAGTCGTGGTGGCTCATGCCGGCGCGCAGGCAGCGCATGCGCTCCATGACCGCGCCAAAGTCGACGCGCGGCGGACCTTCGACGACAACGCCAAAGCGTGCGGCATCCCGCACATCGGCCGCGGCCTGCGCACAGCGGATGAGCGCCTTGCTGGGCACACAGCCGACGTTCAGGCAGTCGCCGCCCAGGAGCGATCGCTCGATCAGCGCGACTTTCGCGCCCAGGCCCGCCGCGCCCGCCGCCGCGACAAGCCCCGCGGGACCGCCGCCAATCACCACGAGGTTGTAGCGCCCCGGGGGAACGGGGTTGGTCCAATTCTCCGGGTGGACATGGTCCCGCAGCGCGCGGTTGTGCTCGTCCAGCGGGTGCAGGATCGCGTCAAGTCCCGGCGCATGCGCGGTCGCGTCGTCCAGCGGCGTGTTCACGGAAGGTTCTCCTGGCTGTTCAAGGACCAGTCGTAGTCCTTCCATTCGATCCCGGGGGGCCGGCCCGCTTCCAGCAGCTCCGCCAGTTCCGGCGCGTAGCGCGCCGCATAGGCCAGGACCCCGCCCGCCGCCTGCTCAAAATCGCCGCCGTACCAGTCATAAAGCGGCGTCAGCCGCAGCGTCCCGCCGCCGGGCGCCAGTTCGAACCAGCGCGACCCGTTGGTGTGGACAATGCGCGCCTGATCCTCCAGCTGCTCCCGCAGGCGCGCGCCGGTGTAGGCTTCCCGCCGCAGCGGCGGACAATCCCGGGCGGCGCAGACCAGCGCCCAGTGAATGTTGGGCTCGGCGAATTTGGGCCGGATTTGCTCGTGCTCCAGCTGGTTCAGGCTCCAGGTATGGCCGGCCACATTCCACCGCGCGCCGTCCCAGCGTTGATTCCCCGGAATGTCGCGAATGGATCCGATATCCTTATCCAGCCACTCCACAATCAATTGCAGGGTGAAGGCGTTGTACGCGTTGATGAGCAGGGCCAGCTTCTCGTCGCGTCCCAAATCCTCGAACGGCGCGGCGGCCAGCGAGCGGACATAAGCTTCCAGGGCCTCGGAATCCGCCCGCAGTCCCGCATAATCGACGCCGCCCGCGCGGTTTACATGTTTCTTGAGGAGCGCGTCGAAAGGCGCGTGGTCGAACTCCGCGCCGCCCGCGCCGCCGTCATAGGCCTCGTCCATCGTGACGCCCGGCGGGCCGAACAGCCCCGCGATCCAACGCGGCTGGAAATGGGCGCAGCCGGCGGCGGAAACCACCAAAACCGCCAGCGCGCCGTGCGCCAGCGCGCCGCCCCAGGAATCGCCGGCGCCCCCGGGGGACGCCGGTTCCGAGGCCGCGCGGTCCACGGGCGCGCTTTCGAGGGGCTCCTGCGCCTGGATGGCGCGCCGGGCGAGCTTCGTGATGTACACCGTGGCGGTGATCGTCGCGGCGAGGCCCACGACCATCAACGCCCACTGGCCCGGACCGCGCCCCGAATCCGCGCCGCCCAGCGCCCCCAGGCCCGCCCGGCTGGCGTAGCCGAGGTAGACGAACGTAAACGTGCCGGGAAGGATGGTCACGGCGCTGGTGAGTATGCACGGCCAGAACCGGATTGCCGTGAGGCCGTAGAGGTAGTTCTGCAGGTTGAAGGGGACAGCGGGGGAGAGCCGAAGCAGCGCGACGATCCGCCAGCCGCCTTCGCCCACGGCCCGGTCGATCGCGGCGAAGCGGGGATTGCGCGCGAAGCGCCGCTCCACCGCCGGACGGGCCAGGTAGCGCCCGATCAGGAAGGTCGCCGCCATGCCCAGCGTAGCGCCGGCCACCACCACGAGCGTTCCCGTCCACAGCCCGAAGAGGGCGCCCGCCGCCAGCGAAAGCAACGAGGCCGGCATCATCAGCAACGTCACCGCCACGTAGGCCCCCACGAACGCCACGGGCGCCAGCGCGCCAAGATCTTCGACCCAGGCCGCCAGCGACGACACCGCCTCCGCCGCCGGCAGCAGCCGGAGCAAGGCCAGAACCCCCAGCACAATCAGGACCTGGGAAACCCGCTTCACGCGCCGGGGCGCCCGGGCGCCATCCATCGTTTCAGCCACAGCGGGATCCTCCATCGCGAGTTTCAAAGTATGTAGCGCCCTGTGCGCGCACACTGGGGAGGCGATTGGCCGGTATGGATCGCGCCGGAAACCACCCGCCTGAATTTTCCGCTCAGGCGAAGAGCTCCATCACGGGCTTGCCCAGGCCGTCCTTCGTGACGTAGAAGGGGCGGCCCTCGGTGACGTAGCCGTGGTTGGGCGGTATGCCGAGCGCGTGGTGGATGGTGGCGTGCAGATCCTCAATGATGATCGGCTTGTCGATGGTCTTGCAGGGGCGTTCGTCGGCGGTCTCGCCGTATTTGAAGCCTCTCTTGATGCCGCCGCCGAAGAGGAGCAGGCTGCCGGCGTCCGTGAAGTGCCGGTGCATTCCGTAGTGCTTCAGTTCGGTCAGTTCCTGGGGGACGGGCACCTGGTCCTTCACCAGCTTGCCGGGCTTGCCTTCCGTGACCATGTCGCGGCTGAATTCGCTGGCCAGGATGATGAGCGTGTTGTCCAGCAAGCCGCGCTCCTCGAGGTCGAGCACAAGCCGCGCGATGGGCGCGTCAATGAGCGCCTTGAGTTCCTTGATTCGGGTGTGGCCGTCCTCGTGGGTGTCCCACTGCTTGAAAGGCTCGTATTCGGTGGTCACTTCGATAAAGCGCGTGCCCGCTTCGCAGAGGCGCCGCGCAAGGAGACAGCCCAGCCCGAAGCGCCCGGTGTTGTAGGCGTCGTAGACCTCCTTCGGCTCCTCGGAAAGGTCGAAGGCCTTTGCGGCGGGCGACGTGAGGAGGCGGTGCGCGTTGTCCATCGACCGCAGCATGGATTCCTGCTGGTAGTCGCTGCCGTACTGGCCGATCGGGCTGGCGGCGACGAGCTTCTTGTAGAACGCGTTGCGGTTCTCAAAGCGGCTCATGGACATACCGCCGGGCGGGCGGACCGTGGACACGGCGTCGGCCGGATCGGGGATCATGAAGGGCCCGAATTCGCTGCCGAGGAATCCGGCGGTGTGGAAGGCCTTCAGCTCTTCCGCCTCGCCGACATTGAAGGTCTGGCCGATGTCGATAAAGGCGGGCAGGTCGGGGTTGATCGGTCCCAGGGTCTTGGCGATCCACGCGCCGAGGTGCGGCGCGGCCACCGTCTGGGGCGGCGCGTAGCCGGTGTGCCAGTGGTACTGATGGCGCGAGTGCAGGATAAACCCCAGGTCGCCGGCGGTGTAGGTGTTGCAGATCGTCCCGCGATCCATGACCTGGCCGATTTTTTCGAGGCCCTCGGAGAACTTGACGCCGTCGATGACCGTTTCCACCGCCGGGAAGGTGCTCAGCACGCGCGACGGGTCGATGCCGACTTCAAACGGCGTGTAGCGCTTCGGATCGAAGGTGTCCGTGTGCGCCATGCCGCCGGCCATCCAGAGCAGGATCACGCGGTCGGCGGTGGGGGTGATGTTGAATTCGGTGGCCAGGCCGCGCGCCGGGCGGGGCGCGCCCGCGGCGAGCGCGGAGAGCGTGGCGGCGCTGGCGGTCTTCAGGAAATCGCGTCGTTTCATGTGCATGGAGACAACCTCCGGTTCCCGCGGGAACCTCAATAAATCAATTGGAACTCGGGGAGCATCGCCAGGGACCACAACAGGTCCTCCAGGCCGTCGCGCGCCAGCGCATCGCCCACGATGTGGTGGGCGAGCTGGATCTCCTCGACGGATGGCGCGCGCTGGAGCCCGTGCTCGTACAGCTTGATAATCAGGCCTTCGGGCGGGCCTTCCCAACGCCGTTGCAACGCCTCCGCGCTTAGCTGGATCTGCTGGAACAGGGTATCGCCATTGGCGAACTCCAGGGCCTGGAGCGTGGTGCCCTGCGTTTCGCGGCGCGACGTCACCTGCTCGCGCGCGGTGCGGCCCAGCGCCTTCATGAGCGGGTCCACCGGCACGCGCCACGCGCGCACCTGCTGCCGGCGGCCTTCGATGGTGTTGGCGTCGTCGGGGAGCGGCTCGTTCTTGCCGCCCGCCGCCGCCTTCGCGATGGCCTCCTGACGCGCGATCTCCTCGGGCGTCCGGTTCTGCGGCAACACGAACTTCGGGTTCGCCTGCCAGACGCCCGTCAGGCTGGCGAGGGCGTCGTAGAACTGTTCCGCGGAAAGATGCCGTACCGTCGGCCCGCGAAATGTATATTCACTGTCCGCGATCTCCGAAGCCGGGACCGAAGCCCACTGGTAGGGCTGCGAGGTGGCGATGGTGTGAATCAACTTCCGCAGGTCGTAGCCCCCGTCGACAAAATCCTGCGCCAGGCTGTCGAGCAGGGCGGGATGCCACGGTTCCAAATCGATGGAGTCCAGCGGCTCCACCAGGCCCCGGCCCATCATCAGCGCCCACACGCGATTCACGATGGTCCGCGAGAAGTAGCCGTTGTCCGGGGTCGTGACCAGCGCGGCCACCTGCTTCATTCGATCGGGCTTTGGCAGGCTCCCCTCCACATCGCCCAGCTCCGGCCACAGGAAGCGGTACTCCGCCTTCACCCCGAGGTCCGTCTCGCAGCGCACCAGTTCCATCGGCTCGTCGCTGAATACATTCGCCAGCGCGAAGGCGTCCGACAGGCTCCAGTTGTTCACGAAGCTGTCGTGGCAGGAGGAGCACTTCAGGTTCAGCCCGAGGAAGACCTGGCTGACGTTGATCGCGGCCTGCATCGGCGGCTGCTGGACGACATTGTTGTCGCCGCGCCAGACAATGCCCCGGATGAAGCCTTCCGCCGCCGGGTCCTCCGCGGCGACCAAAGCGCGCACAAACTCGTCGTAGGGGCGGTTGTTGTAAAGCGCGTCGAAGAGCCAGTCCGTAATCTGCTTGCGGCCGCCGTCAATGTAGCCCGTGCCCTGGAAGTCGTTCCGGAGCATGTCGTTCCAGAAAGTCATCCAGTGCTCCGCGTAGCCCAGGTCGTCGGCGAGGAGCTGCGCGACCAGCGCGGGGCGCTTGTCCGGCGAGGGGTCCCGCTCGAACGCGCGCAGGGACTCGGGCGTGGGGAGGAGGCCGGTGATATCGAGGTAAACGCGGCGCATGAATCGCGCATCGTCCACCGGGCTTCCCGGCTCGACGCCTTTTGCCGCGAGGTAGTCCGCGATGTGCGCATCCACGAGGTTCGGCGCTTCGGCTTGCGCCGGAGCGGATTGCAGCGCGAGCGGCGCCGCATACTCCTGCGGGCCCTGAGCGGACTCCGGCCAGACAATGCCCTGATCGATCCACGCGCGGATCACTGCGACTTCCTCGGGGGTCAGGCGGCGGCCCTTCGGCGGCATGAGGAGGTCTTCGTCCTCGGTGGAGATGAGCTGGACGAGCAGGCTGGCGTCGGCATCGCCCTCGATGACCACGGGGCCCTTCTCGTTGCCCTTGAGCAGCAACTCGCGGGTGCTCAGGCTCAGCCCGCCCTTGCGCTGATCACCGGCGTGGCAGGAATAACAGTTCTCGGCGAGGATCGGGTGGACATCCTTGAGATAGTCCACGGGCGCTTCGGGCGCCTGGGCCAGTGCGGGCCAGGCGCATGTCAGGATCAGGCCCCCGGACAATAGAGCAGTGCGTAACTTCACGGAAAAAACCTCTCTGCGGACACAACCCTCGGGGCGGGTCCGGTATCCTGTACGACTCACCCAATATCATGGCGCATGTCGCGGCGCGGGTCAAGTTTGCCGCGCGCGAAAACAGTTGACAAGCCCCCCGGAAAAGGCGAACAATCGGGCCATTCCATACCGTGCCACGAAAAGTTTCAACGCGGAATAAACTATCATGATAAAACGTGTTCATACTGCCCGTACGCCGTTCGCGGCGGCCCTCTTCGCCTTTTTCGTCGCGCTGGCCGCGCCGACCGCACCCGCAGCCGCCGAATCGACGGACCTCCTCCCGCCGCCGCGCCACGGCGGGGTGTACGTGGTCGCGCACCGCGGCGCCCACGAAGACCGGCCGGAGAATACCCTGGCCGCCTACCAGCGCGCGATAGACCTGGGCGCGGACTACGTCGAGATAGACGTGCGCACCACGAAGGACGGCCATCTCGTCAGCGTGCACAACCGGACGGTGGACGCCTACACGGACGACGCGAAAGGGAACGTCGCGGACTTCACGCTGGCCGAGCTCAAGGCGCTGGATATCGGCAGTCGCGTCGATCCGAAATGGAAAGAGGAACGCATACCGACCTTCGAGGAAATCCTCGCGCTGTGCAAGGGCAAGATCGGGATCTACCTGGACCTGAAGGAGGCCGACATCGCGACGGTATTTCAGAGGGTGGAGGCGCATGGCATGCTGAAGAGTGTCCTGTGGTACTGCAACGCGGAGCAGCACCGCTACGTCATGGCAAATGGCGGCATCTCCATGCCCGATCCCGGCCCCGAGGATAACCTGGCGGCGCTCATCGCCGAGTTCCAGCCCAAGATCGTCGCCTCGGTCTGGCGCCACTACTCGCCGACCTTCGTCAAGACCTGCCACGACGCCGGCGCGCTGGTCATTGTCGACGAGAGCGACCCCTCCTGCTGGGAGGACGCCGTGGCGTGGGGGAGCGACGGCATCCAGACGGATCACCCGGAAAAACTGATCGCCTGGCTGAAAGCGCGGGGCAACTGAACGGCCCGCGCTCGATTTGAACCGACGGAATTGACCATGCGCTACAGCCCGCGCGTTCTGCGCGCCTTCGAATTGATGTATGAATTCCACGGACGCCAGACCCGCAAGTGCGGCGGCGCGCCCTACATCACCCACCTGGTTGCCGTGGCGGGACTTGCCGGGGAATACGGCGGCAGCGAGGAGCAATTCATCGCCGCGCTGCTCCACGATGCCGTGGAGGATCAGGGCGGGCACGGCGCGCTCCAGCGGATTCGCGGCGAATTCGGCGAGGCCGTCGCGGACCTCGTCTGGGCCTGCACCGACGCCTGGGAACACCCCAAGCCCGCCTGGCGCGCGCGGAAAGAGGCGCACCTGGCCCGAATCCCCGGCGCGCCAATCGACGCCCGGCTCGTGCTCGCCGCGGACAAGCTACACAACCTCCAGTCCATGCTGCGCACCTACACGCACGACGAGGCCTACTGGCGCCAGTTCAACGCCGGCCGCGAAGGCACGCTGTGGTACTACGACGCTATGGGCGACGCCCTTCAAGAGGGCTGGGAGCACGCTATCCTCGCCGAACTCGACAGCGCCCGTCGCCGCTTCCGGGCCCTGCTCGAGGAGTGACGCAAGCCCCGCCAGGGGATAGGTGCTCCCAAGGAACGGGCGCGCGCCGTCGCCAAGGGACGGGTGCGCGCAACTGTGCCCGATCTCGCGAACTCACACGCCGTCCAGCAGAAAAAGCCCGGGGTTACCCCAAACCGCCGCAGCGCGCGCGCCTGTCCCGGCCCGGGGTAGTCCAAGGCCACCCGGTCATCCCAACGCAAACCGACCCGACCCCGACTGGGACGCACCGGTATCCGACCTTACAAGACCGGGCCCCCGACAATATAATGGAAACCGTCCATACCCAGGCGTTTTTCGAGGTGCTTCACGATCTTCTTCGGGTTATCGTCGGGCCCCGAGATGTAGAGGGGCTTGCCATCCCTGCCGAATTCCAGTTCCTCGCTGCGCGGGAACGCATCGGGCGGGCCGATGACATGCCGTGTCCAGGCGAAGTCCCGGTGTGGCCGGAAGCCCAGATCCCGCGCGTAGTCAAGCGCGCCGTAGACCACCTGGTGGATGAGTTCGAGCGAGGCGGGCACGGCATTGAATTCTTCAAACATCTCTTCGCGCAGCCCGGTCTGGTAATTGCTCAGCGTAACATTCGAGGCGGCCAGGGTCTTCTTCACGCCCATGCAGTATAAATCGACCCCGTACCGCCCGAAGATCACGAGGTTCTCGGACTGCCGCCGGGCCACGACGATCATGGCCATACCGGTCTCTGTGAAATCGTCATTGATGAGGCACTCCATGAGCGGGAACTCGTCCGCGCGGCGCACGAAAGATCGCTCCGGCGTCGAAGACCGCTGCAACGCCGCCTGTTTCTTCTTTGCTTTCTCCTTTCGCCGTTTCTTCATCAGCTTTTTCTGGCGCGTCTTCTCGCTACTTGACATTGCATTACTCCGGCACTTTCGCCACAGATGCCTTGCCTGAACAAGGCTCCAGACTCAAACGATTTGCGCGATTATAGTCCAACAAAAACACCTTGCACATCCTCGTGCCCAGACATGAATCCGCGTCGTCCCGGCACAAACAGGCGCGCCCCCGACCGGGACGGGTACGTCCCTTCAAGGGACGGGTGCGCGCCGCCGCCAAGGGACGGGTGCGCGCAACTGTGCCCGATCTCGCGATCTCACCCGCCGTCCAGCAGAAAAAGCCGGAGTTACCCCATACCGCCACAAAGCGCGCGCCTGTCCCGGCCCGGGGTAGCCCAGCACCACCAGGTCATCCGGCGCAAGCCGGCGCGACCCCGATTGGGACGCACCCCCGCTCTGGGGCGCCTGCCGCTTGGCGCGGGGTATATCGGCTGGACGCAGGGTATGCCCCGCAGCGCCTGGCGCCCGTGCGCGGGTACGTCCCGTCCACTCCGTCCACTCCGTCCACTCCGTCCACTCCGTCCACTCCGTCCACTCTGTCCACTCCGTCCACTCCGTCCACTCCGTCCACTCCGTCCACTCCGTCCACTCTGTCCACTCCGTCCACTCTGTCCACTCCGTCCACTCTGTCCACTCCGTCCACGCGCGCCGCCGCCAAGGGACGGGTGCGCGCCCGTGTGCCCGATCTCGCGGACTCACCCGCCGTCCAGCAGAAAAAGCCCAGGTTACCCCACACCGCCGCAAAGCGCGCGCCTGTCCCGGCCCGGGGTATCCCAGCACCACCAGGTCATCCGGCGCAAACCGGCTCAACCCCGATCGGGACGCACCCCCGCTCTGGAGCGTGTGGCGTTTACGGGCTGTCCGTCCGATGGAGGCGTGGTTCTTGCTTCAATCCGGGTCGCCCGTGCGCGGGTAGGTCCCCGGCCCTATCGCGACAGCCGCGCCTGGATCCGGCCGAGTAGCTGTCGCGCGCGGGCGGTGGCGGTGTGGTGTTCGCGGAGATGCGCGTGGCCCGCTTGTGCGATTGCGAGCGCCTCGTCCGGGTGGGCGAGGTAGTGGGCCAGTTTTTCCTTCAGTTCCCCGGCGTGGTCGAAAAACACCGCCTGTCTGCCGTCCTCAAAATCGTGCGGGATCACGAGGGGGGAACGTTCGGCGAGCAGCAGAACACCGTGGGCGGGGAGCTCCCAATAGCGGACGGTATCGAAGCCGTTGCCGAAGAGGCACAGGCCGATGGCCTGTTCGCGCAGCAGCGCGGCGTATTCCTCCTGCGTGAACGGCGTGCCCCAGCCGCCTTGGACCTCGATAAACGTGTTGAGCCAGCTCAGCATGAGCCGCCGCGTGCCGCCGATGAGCTTCCCGGCGAAGAAGACCCCGTCGCGCTGGTCTTCCTCGGGCAAGTCTGGAATGCGATCATCCGCGTAGGCGAAGGGCAGCGGCCAGGCGTCGGGGCCGTAGTCGATCCCCGCGATCATCTCGCGCTTGAAATAGCCCGCCACCGGCCCGAGCCCGGCGTCGCGCCGGATATCGTCGAGAAAGGCGCCGCATTCGTCCCACGTATCCACCACGAACAGGGGGGTATCGCCGGCGGCCGCCAGGATCGGGTGGATTTCGTTCTTCGGCAGTGTGCCCGTGGTGTCGGAGAACAGGATTAGGTCAAACGCGCCCGCCGCCGCCCGGCGGACCACCTCCGCCAGCGGCGTGGGGCCATCGGGCCAGTGAAAGGTGCAGGGGTAGCCGAAGGCCTGGTCCAGGTTCTGGCCGTGGACGGTCGGCTTCCACGGGTACTCCAGGACGTTTTCCGCCCCCAGGAGGCGCCGCAGGCCGTCGTACAGGAGATCGGCCCCGTAGTCCGATTCGACGTGGCACAAATAAAGAATCCGCGGTCGCCAGGCGGGATCCCAGGCGGGGCACGAAACGGGGGGCGCCGGCGCGGGGTCCGGCGGCAGTTGCGCCAGGTCCTTTTCCACTTCGGGCGCGTCGAGGATCGTGGTGACCGTGGTCAGGAGGCGCCGTGCCAGGTCGGGCCGTCCCACGCCCTTCCAGAAGGCCGCCATGCACTGGTAGGCCGGAACGTGCATCGGCGCGAGCGTGCAGGCCTTCGTATAGGCGCGCATGGCGGATACGAGGTGTTGCAGCCGCAGGCGCGGGCCGATGAAGCGGTCCTGCGCGAGGTAGGCCATGAGCAACTCGGCCCCATGGAGCCCGCGCTCTTCCTCCGTGGCATACCAGGCGTCGGGCGTCTCGTGCAGGATGGAGAGGGCCGTGCCGAATTCGCCCTTCTTGAGGAATTCCCGCGCGTGCAGCATGGGACTGTACCCGGCGCGCTGAAACCGAAGCAGGTGAACGCCCTCCGCGGGTTTTTCCTTGTCAGCCCAGGGCGTGAGCGCGCCCCCGGCGCAGCGCCACCCCCGGTAGAAGGCCAGCCCCATCCCGCGCATTGCGTCCACACAGGTATCGACCGGCCACGCGCCCGCATCCAGGCGCAACAGCACCGCCCCCTGGCGTTGCGCCCGCAGCCGCGCGCGGCGGATGGTGGGGAGGAGGTCATCGGACGCGTCCAATGCGTCAAACAGGATCACATCGAGTTGCGCGGGGACTTCCGGTGCGCTCAGGTCGGGGTAGAATACGCGCCCGTGTGCCGCCAGAACTTCGGGATCGGCGATAAACCGCCCGCGCCCCGCGCCGATGGTCTCGACGAACAAGGGGAGCGCCTTGATGAGCGCCTCGGCGGCCAGATCCATCCGGGGGCCTGTCAGCCCGCGTCCCGCGCGGCGGTGTGCTGTTCCCGGAGCGTGTCAAACACCCGCTCCTCGTCGCCCCGGTACAGGAGGTAGTCGTCCACTTCGAGCGTTTCCTCCACGCTCAGCGGCAGGAAGCGGCCCTCGGCCCGGGCCAGGACCTTGCCGCCGCCGTCGACAATCCTGGCTTCGGTGTTGACCATGCGCTTGTGTCGGCGCACGACCTCGGCCTCCACCACCAGGTCCGGCGAAACGGGGACGCGCTCCAGGTAGCGCACGGTGAGCTCGGCGGTCACGCACATGCGCTCGATCGCGCGCGCGGCCGCCCAGCCCATGCATTCGTCGAGCGCCGCGGCGACAACGCCGCCGTGGACGGTGTTCTCATAGCCGCAGTGATGCTCCAGCGCGTTCAGCGGCATCTTGACGCGCTCGCCTTCCACATAAAAGCGGGTCCGCAGGCCGGAGTGGTTGTCCTCGCCGCAGACGAAGCAGGTCTTGGAATTGGGCAGATAGCGAATATCGTTGTGGGACGTGCTCAAGTGGGACTCCTTTTTCTACGCCAGACGGCCCCCGGCGATTGCATGCGGTGCGGGCGACCGTCCACGCCAGACACGACCCGGTATTGTACGCAAGCCGGCGGGGAAACGTAAACCGGCGGCCCGCGCGGTCGTTATTGGACACCGCCGCGCCGCGATACGGGCTGGTTTCTCTGGGGAATCGCATATAAACATTTGGGCGTAAACTTGAGTTGATTTGGAGCCTTGAATCAATGAAATTGAGCGTGTTGGAGCGCCGGCATCTCTGCCGGCAAGGTCAGGGACTTGCCGCGGGCGAAATGCCAGCGATCCAACACGTGCCCTTTTTAACAGTTCAGGTCGTTCGTATGGCGCTCGGCTCGGACAAGAAGTTCAAATGCGATTGCCCTGGCTGATTTCTTGACAAATCATCGCGCCGGGCGCTATATCTAGTACACGGGAGCGCTGTGTATCGGCAGCGATGGCGGTAGGAACGAGGACTGGAGGCCGGGAATGGTGTTCTTTGGGTCGACAACGCTCCACCGGGCGGCGGAAAAAGGGGATTTTTCCGCAGCCCTGCACCTGATCGAAAAGGGAGCGGACGTCAACGAGCGCAATGAAGAGGGCAAGCCGCCGCTGCTGATCGCGGCGGAATTAGGCCACATCGAGATTATGCGGCTTCTGCTCGATCACGACGCGGAAGTTGATCGCACGGGGCGGAAGGGGGACACGCCGCTGTACCGCGCCATCAAGAACGATCAGCCCGACGCCGCCACGCTGCTGGTTCGCCGGGGGGCGGACGTGAATTTTCGCGCGAAGCATGGCGTCACGGCGCTCCTGACGGCGGCCGCGCGCGCCCGGGAGGCGACGATTGAGCTGTTGCTGGAAGCGGGGGCCAATATCGAGCACCACGACAGCCACGGGCGCACCGCGCTCTACCTGGCCGTGGAAAAGGGCCACGTAAATGTCGTCCGCAAGCTCATTTCCTGGGGCGCGGACGTCAACCACGCCACCCGGAGTGGGGCGACGCCGCTCATGATCGCCGTGAAGCACCACGATCCCAGTCTCGCGCGCTGGCTTATCGAGCGCGGCGCGGAAGTCGAGGCGGCGGACAGCCGCGGCAAGACGGCCCTGCAGGTGGCGGTGGCGGCGGGGGGCTACGAGAGCTGCATGCTGCTCATCCGCTCGGGCGCCGATCCGCGCCAGCGCACCCCGGAAGGCCTCAACCTGGCGACCGCCGCGCTGCGCGACAATAACGGGCGCCTCGCCGCGCAATTGAACGAATACGCGATGAAGGGCGTGCATCTCGACATGCCGGACAACGTCATGGCGGCGATACAGTCCAATGAAATCGGGCTGTTGCGGCTCCGGCTGGAAGAGCACCCCAACGACGTGCACCTGCGCACGCAATCGCACGGCTGGACCCCGCTGCTGTTCGCCATTCGCCAGTGCAATTGCGCGATGGCGAAACTCCTCCTCGACAAGGGAGCCGATCCCAACCTGGCCGACGCGAAGGGCCGCGCCCCCATTCACCTGGCCGCGGCGCAGGGCGACACCGTCATCCTCAAGCTGCTGCTGGAAGCGGGGGCGGATATCGATGCGGTATGTAACGGCCTCACCGCGCTCGAGGTCGCCGAACGCGGCAACCACCGCGGCGCCGCGCATTTCCTCGGGGGGCGCAAGACGCTGAAGAAGTCCTCGAATTTCTAGGCGCCTGGCTTATTCGGCGTCGTAGATCACGACGCGCTGCCAGTGCCCGCTGAATTGCTGGACGAACGCGGTATGCAGCGGGTCCACCTGGTAGGCGTCGTGCGCGGCCATGTCTTTCATCAGCACGGTGAGCCCCAGGTCGTAGCTGCGGTCGATGACGGGCCGGTCGGTCGGCGCGGGCGTCCCGATATAGACGGCCTCGACGGCGCTAATGCCCTTGAGGGATTCCACGCCCGTGCGGAAGACGGCGCGCTCTTCTTCGGTCAATTCCGGTTTAAGCCAGAAGAATACAGTGTGCACCAGCATGTATCGGATCCTTTTTTCGGTTGGTTTTCGGGGTGGGGGAGGCGGCGATCAGCCGGCCTCGGAAAGATGCAGCAACACGTCGTCGCCGTCCACGGTCACGGGATAGCGCTCGACGCCGTCTTTCGGGGCGTCGGGCCCCGCCGCGAGATCGAAACGCCAGCCGTGCCAGGGGCAGGTAATTACCGTACCGCTGATAAAGCTGTTCTGCAGGGGCGCCCCGGCGTGCGGGCAGCGGTTGCTGCACGCGTAGAACGCGCCGTCCAGATTGAAAATCGCGATGTCCTCCCGCCCGTGTTTGACTACGATGGCCTTGCCGGCGGCGATATCCTGCACTTTGGCGACGGGTATGGGGGCGCTCATGCGGGGGCGGGTACTCCGTGGCGGGCGCGCTCGCGTGGCGCCCGGTCTTGTTTGCTGCAAGGCGCACGTTGTACCCTCTGAACGAGCGGTATGTCAAGCCCGCGCCAGGACAATCGCATTGAATCCCGACCCTGGAGCATGGGCGTAAACGTGAGTCGGTTTGGAACCAGGAATCAAGGAAAGTGAGCGTGTTGGAGCGCCGGCATCTCTGCCGGCAAAATCCGGGATTCGCCGCAGGCGAAATGCCAGCGCTCCAACGCGAGCCCGCTCAAAAAACACACGTCTCAGCTTCAACATAACTACCTTATACAAAACAGGTTAGAGCTTCCATGCCCAAGGAAGCGGCAAAGGCTGGGAGCGCAGGCGTCCCCGCCTGCCAGGCGGCGAAGCCGCCGTCCATATTCATCCTTGGTGGGTGACGCTACGCGTCATGAAAGGCTGCTCTGGAGTTCTCAGTGACTCTTATGTCGATTGGCTTGTACACAATGCGTAAATGCGACGGCCTTGAAGCCCGCGACGCCCGGCTGTGGGGCCGGGCGCACCACCGGACAGGGGCGCGCATGAGACGAATGGCCCGAACGCGACGGATCGCCGCCGTGGCGCTCCTGCTGTGGCCGGCCTGGCTGGCGGGGTCGGCGGAGCCGGCGGCCCTTCCGCTGCACGACCTCTACTACGAAACCGTGACGCTGGAGCAGTTCCCGGCGGCGCGGGCGCGCGTTTTGTTCTTCTTCAGCAACACCTGCCCCGTCGCGCGGCGCTATATGCCGCGCATCGGCGAGCTGGAGGCGCGCTACCGGGAGCGGGGCGTCCAGTTCATCGCGATCAACGCCAGCCCGGCCGACAACCTCCGCGAAATCGCCCAGCACGCGCGGGATTTCGGCCTCGATTTCACCGTGCTCAAGGATCACGATTTCGCGCTGGTCCGCGCGCTCGACATCACGCGGACGCCGGAGGTGGTCGTGTTGGATGCGGGCGGCGCCATTGCCTACCGCGGGCGCGTGGATGACCAGTACCGCCTGGGTGGCGTGCGTCCCACTGCGAGCCGCCACGATCTCGCCAACGCCCTCGACGACCTCCTCGCGGGGCGTCCGGTCCGGGAACCCCGCACCCAGGCCGAGGGCTGCGCGGTGACGTTTCCCATGCTGCCGGCGCCCGCCACGCCGCCGACCTACCACCAGGACGTGCGCCCGATCCTCGATCGCCACTGCACGGCCTGCCACACCGGGGGCGGACCGGCGCCGATGCCGCTGGACTCGCTTGAGGCGGTTCGGGACGCGGGTGATCGCCTGTTGCGCGTCATCCAGGCCGATCGTATGCCGCCGTGGAATGCGGCGGGGGAGATGGAGCACCTCGCCATGGATCGGCTTTCGTTCCGTGATCGGCACGCCATCGAGAACTGGCTGCGCGGCGAACAGCGCGTGGGGGAGGGGCCCGCCGAAACGCTCGATCCCGCGCCGCTCGCGCCCTCGGACTACTTCAGCGCGCGCGAGGGCGTGCCCGCCGAAGATCGCGACCGCACGGTGTCGCGAACGCTGGATCCGCCCGCCGAAACGGAGCGCTGGATCACGTCGATCGCCGTGCGCGGCGAATACCCGCTCGGCTTCACCGGCGCGGCGCTTTTTTACACGCTGCCGGGAGATCCAGAGGCGCGCCACCGGCTCACGGGCCCCATCTTGGCGGGCCGTTCGTTGCAATGGCATGGGGGAGAGGGCATGCGCCTGCCCGCCGGGGCGCGGCTCCACCTGGAAGCCCACTACGCCGCGCGCTCCGGGGTACAGGGCGAGGATTACCCGGGCGTCCTGCTGGGAACGGCCCCCGCTCCCGGCGCCCGCGCAATAGCATGCATCGCGTTGGACATCGGGGCCGCCGAAAGCCCCACCGCCGACCTCGCCGATCTGCGCGCCATCGCGTTTGCAGGGCCTGCGCGCGGCGCCTTCGAACTTACCGCAAACGGCGGGGAGGGTCCGGCGCTGCTGTCGCTGCCGGCCTTCGATCCGCGCTGGCCGCTGACCTACGCCGTGCGGCCGAACATCCTGCCCGATGGCCCGGCGCCGCTCACCGCGACCTTCGCGCAGCCGGGCTACCTGTATGCGCCCGGCGCAACGCCCGATCCCGGCGCGGCCGGAACCGTGTACCTCTACGTCGCGGGCGCGCCCTGAGCCTCAGGACTGCGCCGCACGCATCACGGCGCTGCTCAGCTCCAGCGGCTCGCCCTCCGGATCGCACCGGTACGCGTCGAAATCCGTATAGCCCACCTCCCGCAGGAAATCCTCGTCGATCAGCGCGCGGCCATTGCTCAATTCCGGATGCATCAGGATCTCGTACGTCGCATCCGCCAGGATATCCGCCTTGCGCCACATCGAAGGCGTGCCCATGCCGTAATTGATCGTCGCGTACGACTCGATCAGCGTCTTCGGCCACAGCGCGGTCCCCTTGATGCCCTGCTCCGCGAACTCCTCCGCCAGCCCCAGCGCGATCATCGTCATGCCGAACTTGCTGATCATATACGCGATGTGCCCCGGCACCACCGACATATCAATCGGCGGCGACATGTTCACCACATGCCCCGACCCCTGCGCCTTCATCGCCGGCAGGAACGCCTCCGTCACCGCGTAGGCCCCCCGCGCGTTCACCTCCATCACCAGGTCAAACTTCTTCAGCGGCGTCTCATCCATATTCCGCCACCACAACGCCCCCGCGTTGTTGATCACCGCGTCCACCCGCCCAAAGCGGTCCAGCGTCTCCGCCGCCGCCCGCGCCACCGAATCCGCCTCCCGCACATTGCACATCACCGGCAGCACCTCCCCGCCCAACGCCCGGAGCTCCTCCGCCGCCGTGTAGATCGTGCCCGGCAGCTTCGGGTTCGGCTCCGCCGTCTTCGCCGCCACCACCACCGACCACCCCGCCCGCGCCAGCCGCGCCGCACACGCATACCCGATCCCCCGCGACGCCCCCGTAATAAACGCTACCTTCGACATGCCATCCTCCAGACCCGGCGCGATGCGCCCGGCGGTTACCGTTTCGCTTCCCGAAAGTGTAACACGCTAACGGAGCTCAAATATCGCCCGGGAATCCGCCTCGCTGATGACCGTGTCGAAGAGGCCGATGTCCTCCTGATGCTGGAAGGCGAACATGGCGTCGCTCAGCGGGCCGAGATCCCGGGCGGGGGCGGGAAGGACTCTTCACGCGCTTCTTCCGCTACTCCATATTCTCCAGCCGGATGGCGGAAATTCCATCTTTCGTAACACGCTAGCGGAATGAAGCACCCACCGGTGTGAAAGCGTGTTTCGGTCAAGACGGGCGTGAATCGCAGGATCGCGGACATTCGTGTCCGCGACAAATGTAGGATAGCCGTCCCGGCTGTCCACCGCGCCGAAAGGCGCGACAGGATCGCGGACATTCGTGTCCGCGGCAACGGAAGCGCGAGGCGCCAACGACCGCGCGTGGTCTGTACCAAGACCCGAGCGTCTCCAGCGCAGTGGCCATTGAATTCCACCGCGATGCAAGAATCCCGCCGGGTGCAACGAAATTCGTGGCCTCGTCGCCGCAGGCAGGCCGACGGTGCGTCGTGGCGGAAATGCCCGCGACCTTTTGCCGCGCCACCTCCCGAATTACCGGGGCGCCTGGCGCCATTGAATCTCCGGGTGTTGAGCCGTGAAGGATTCGGGGAGCCGGTTGGCGGCTTCGCCGATAATCTCCAGATTGCGCACCACGGAGTCCGCTGTCTTCTCATCGCCGAGAAACCCGGCTCGGTCCAGCCCCGCAGTATACCGCCCGATCTTTTCGATGGACTCCAGGATATCGGCGATCAAGAGATCAATCGGCCTATGGGACATCGATGAGATGCCTCTCAATTATTTCCCAATTGCGCGGCTTAATCGCCCGGCGCGAGACCAGTTCGGTGGGAACGCCGAGCATCGCTTCAATCTCGTCGGCCAGATCCACAAACCGCAGCCCGATCGACGGGTCGATGTCCACGAGTAGATCCACATCGCTGTCCTCGCGCTGGTCGCCCCGGGCATAGGATCCGAAAACGGCCAGCCGCTGGACGCCATAACGGCGGGCAAGGTCCGGTTTCGCCGCTTCGAGCAACTTCACGATCTCGTCGGTGCTCTTCATTCGCCTCGTTCTCCTGATCTTACGATATCGAGCCCGCGCTCATTGTTCGATTATACCTGGCCATCGTCCCCCGCGACGCCCCCGTAATAAACGCTACCTTCGACATGCCACCCTCCATACCGGCGCGATACGCCCGGCGGTTACCGTTTCACTTCCCGAAAGTGTAACACGCTACCGGAGCTCAAATATCGCCCGGGAATCCGCCTCGCTGATGACCGTGTCGAACAGGCGGGAGAGTTCACCCGATTCGGTACCCATCGGGTACTGAATTTCCATGGGGCGCCAATTCTCTCTCCGGTGGAGAGGAAATTCCCTTGCTCGCACCAGATTTCACGCCCGCCGTGCGTTGTTTTTCCACTGCCCCAATATCTCGGCCCGGCAGGTGGAGTATTGCTTCAATGCTCAATTCCTCACCCGCCGAGTGACGAATCTCAGCCAACCGTTCGGGGTATGCCAGGCAAAACAAGCGAGTGTACTTCAGTCGAAGAGGTCTGTGTCCGGTCCGCCCGAACGGGCGTTGTCCTCTAGTTTGTTCATCTCTAGTAAAGAGGGGGGGCAAAATGGGGTCAAGCCGCGTGGCTATGGGTTTGTCGTTTCACCGATACGACAATTATTGCGACAGGCGAGCTGGATTTCGGCCGCGTGCCGGAATCACGGACAGAAATGTCTGTGCCCTGGGGGAAATCACAGGTGGGAATATCTGCTCTGAACACCTGCGACACAGCATCACCACAACCGCCTCACACAAACCAGATTACAGCAAACCCAACCAAGGAAGTGTC